>JALUUN010000300.1 GCA_027021325.1 Planctomycetota bacterium | reverse complement strand
GCCGACCGGCCCGGTCTCCGGAGCCTGAGCACGCCTTGCGCCCGGGCCGGCACAATGGGGGCCATGCCTCCCGAGGAACGTCCCGTCCCCCCCGAGCAGCTCGCCGCCCTGGAGCGTCTGATCCAGGTCGTGGACACCCTGCGCTCCCCCGGCGGCTGCCCCTGGGACGCGGGCCAGACCCTGGAGAGCCTGGCCGGGCACCTCGTCGAGGAGGCCCACGAGATGGCCGACGCCGTCGCCCGTGGCGACCGGGACGCCACGGCCGGCGAGCTCGGCGACCTCCTCATGGGGGTGCTGATGATGGCCCGGGTGGCCTCGGAGGAAGCGCCGCCCCGGGGCTTCGACCTGGCCGAGGTCGCCCGCCGCATCACCGCCAAGCTCATCCGCCGGCATCCCCATGTCTACGGGGAGACGGAGGTCGAAGGGGCGGGCGAGGTCCTGCGCAACTGGGAGTCCATCAAGCGCCGGGAACGGGAGGAGTCCGGCCAGGAGGACACCTCGGTCCTCTCCGGGGTGCCGCGTTCCCTGCCGGCTCTGCTGCGCGCCCACCGCGTCGGCGCCAAGGCGGCCCACGCCGGCTTCGACTGGCCGGGGCTGGAGGGCCCTCTGGACAAGGTCGAGGAGGAGTTCCGGGAACTGCGCCGGGCTCTGGAGGCCGGTGACCGGAGGGCGGCTTCCGGCGAGCTCGGCGACCTCCTCTTCGCCCTGGTGAACGTGGCCCGCAAGCTGGATCTGGATCCGGAGCAGGCCCTGCGCTCGACCGTGGACCGCTTCGTCCGGCGCTTCCGTTATGTGGAGCGCAGGCTCGGAAAGCCCTTGGAGGAGGCCAGCCTGGAGGAGATGGACCGCCTCTGGGAGGAGGCCAAGGCGGGGACTCCGGCCGGATCGGAGGGAGCGCCCGGGGCCGGCGGCCCGTCTTGACCGTCTGCGGCGGCCGCTTCTATACTCTCCGCCCCATCGGCGGGGGTGTGGCGCAATTGGTTAGCGTACCAGACTGTCGATCTGGTGGTTGCGGGTTCGAGCCCCGTCACCCTCGCCACCCCAGAACAGGAGCGGCCCGCGGGTTCTTCCCGCGGGCCGCTCTCTCTTTCCGGTGCGGCGGGCCGGGGGCTACCGGCCGGGAGTCCGTTCCGGCAGCTGGACCTCGATCGGCGTCGGATCCCCGTCCCACTGGATGGTCTTCTCCAGGCGGCAGGTGCCGTTGGCCTTGGTGGCGATGAAGGAGTACTCGCCGGGCGGCCGCGAGAAGGTCACCACTCCCAGGTCGTCAGAGCGTTTGGTGTTGCCGTAGTTGGCGCTCATGCCGCGGTTGGCGAACTTCGAGTTCTGGGCCGCCGTCGGCTTCATGGTGACGATGGCGTCGGCCACAAGGTCGCCGCGGTGGTCCTTGATGATGAACTTCGCAATGGGCAGGATCTCCACCTTCTGGACCCGGGTATAGGTCTTGCCGCCGACCGCCGCTCCGGCGGGGACGACGAAGGGCTCCAGGCCCAATCCGCCGAACCACAGGTACTTCTCCTGGCCGTCGGACTCGCTCTTGAAGAAGACGCGGCCGCTCAAGGGGGACTTGTAGGTACCCATGACGGAGGCGCGGCGCGGCTCCTTGATGTAGAGGCCCTCGGGCTTGTGGCTCAGGAGCATGACCCGGACCCCGGCCACGGGCCGGCCGGAGGCATCCTCGAGGTCGCAGATGTAGAGGGTCTCGTTCGGGCCCGGAGGCTCCGGCTGGGCCTTCTGCACCGGCTGCTCGGCGACGGTGGCACCCTGGCCGGCGCCGACACCGGTGGAGATCTCGGGCTTCTTCTTCTTGCTGCCTCCCAGGCAGCCGGGCAGGAGGAGCAGCGCACAGGCTGCGGACAAGAGGAGGGGCGAGGGCTTCATGGCGATTCCGGGAATCGGATTCTTTCGGTGCGGCGGACGGCGTCCTCGGTGAGGGCCTGGAGATCGAGACGGGATTCCGCCTCCAGGGCCTCCTCCAGGCGGCCGTGGATGACCGGCCGCTCCGGCTGGAACACGGTACAACAGTCCGGAGCCGGCAGGTTGCTGATCTCGAAGGTGCCGATGCGGCGGGCCAGCTCGACGGTCTCGCGCTTGTCGTAGGTGACCAGGGGCCGGAGCACCGGCAGGCTGGAAGCCTCCTCGATGAGGGCCAGATTCTCCAGGGTCTGGCTGGCGACCTGGCCGATGCTCTCGCCGGTCACCAGCGCCTGCGCCTTGCGGCGCCGGGCGATGCGCGAGGCGATGCGCTGCATCGCCCGGCGGTAAAGGACCGTGCGGTAGCGTGGATCGGCGTGGTCGCGGATCGCGACCTGGTAGTCGGTGAAGGGAACCACGTGCAGGACCGAGACCGGCTGCCACCCGGCGAGACGCTCGGCGAGGCGCTGCAGCTTCTCCTTGAGCTGCGGACCGACATAGGGGAAGGAATAGAAGGAGACGAACTCGACGCGCACGCCGCGCTTCATCGTCAGCCACGCCGCCACCGGGCTGTCGATGCCGCCGGAGAGCAGGCACAGAGCACGCCCGAGGCTGCCGACCGGCAGGCCGCCGGGTCCCGGGATGCGGTCGGCGAAGAGGAAGGCGCCCTCGTCGCGGATGTCGAGTTCGACCTGCAGGGCCGGTTCCTTGAGCCGCACGCGGAGGCGCGGGAAGCGCTCCAGGAGGCGGGCGCCGAGCAGGCGCTCGGTCTCCATGCTGCTTCGGCGGAAGCGCGGGGTGGCCCGGTTCACCGTCACCCGGAAGGGCACCTCGCCCGCTCCGGGGAAGCGGCGCTCCAGGAGCTCTTCGACCAGGGTCGTGGCGGCGGCCTCGATCTCCTCGAGGTCGTGCCCCAGCTCCCGGGCCGGGGAAAGGCTGGAGACCCCGAAGACCCGCGCGGCCGGGGCCGTCAGTTCCTCGGCGGGCACCGCGGCGCGGACCAGGGCGCGGCCGCGGATGCGGTGGAGCTCGAGGCCCGGGGTGCCGCGCAGGGCGGCGCGCAGGTTCTCCAGGAGCCGGCGCTCGAACATGGAGCGATTGCCGCCCTTGAGGCCGATCTCGTCGTAGCGCACGACCAGGGCGCTCCGGCAGGCGGTATCCGGCTGCCGGGGCCGGGCCAGGGGCGCCTCGCTGGCTTCCATCCTGGCATTCTACGCCTAGAATACGGGGTCCCGGGCGATTGGCTCAGCTGGCTAGAGCATCTCGTTTACACCGAGAGGGTCGGGGGTTCGAGTCCCTCATCGCCCACCAGGAGTCTCCCTCCTTCCCCTCACGCCGGCCGGTTCCCGTTCGTATAACGGTGCCGAGACCCGGACCGACCGGAGCCCCGATGCGACGCCCTCTCCTTTCCGTCCTCCTGCTCTTCGGGGCCTTCCTCGCCGTCCTGGCGGACCGCGGCCCGGCCCAGGAGCCGGAGTTCGGCTTCCTGGACCCCTTCGGTGCCGAGCCCTCGGAGACGGTCTCCTGGTCGGCGCGCCTTGCGGAACGGCGCCTGCCACCGCGGGCCGGAGAGAAGGTGCGGGTCCAGGTGACGGCCCGCATCGCGCCGGGCTGGCACCTCTACCATCCCCGGAGCCGGGGGATCGGGGTTCCCGTGGGCCTCGAGAGGGTCGAAGGCGGCCTCGCCCTCTGGGCGGACTCGGGCCTCATGACGGCCAGCGCCGGCGTGGCCCACGAACTCGACCTCGGGACCGAGAAGGTCACCGAGATCTGGGTCCAGGGCGAGGTCCTGTTCGAGTTCGACGCCTACGTCACGGCGCCTCCGGGGCCGGCGCGGGCGACGGTGCACATGCGCTACATGCCCTGCACCGAGACCAACTGCCTGCAGGACGCCGTCGCCGAGATCCCGGTGGAGTTCGAGACCGCTCCGGGGGGCGTGATCTGGCGCGCCGAGCTGGATCCGCCGGCCGGGCCGGCAGGGAGCGCCGCTACCTTGCGGCTCTTCGGCGCCATTGACGAGGGCTGGCACCTCTATCACCCGGACATGGATCCTGCGGCCACCGGCGTCCGCCCGGAGGTCCGGAGCCTGGGCGGGGCCCTGGCGCCGCTCGCGGGCGCGCGCCTCGTGACCGACGCCGAGGGGGTTCCGCACCCCGAGCCGGACGGAGCGACCTCGCTCTGGCTCTCCGGCGAGGTCGAGTTCCGCCTGCCGGTTCTCTTGCGCGGCGAGCCCGGGGAGGCCGAGGGGCTGGTGAGCGTCCTCTGGCAGTCCTGCGACGAGAGCCGTTGCAACCTGCCCACGGAGACTGCGATCCTGGTCCCGATCCGGATCCTCGGCGAGGGCGAGGCGGCGCCGCCCCGCGCCCTGCCGGCCGGCTCCTGGGGAACGGCGCCGCCGGAGGACGGGGCCTCCACCGCCGGCGGACCCCAGGTCTTCGGCTCCAGCACCTCGAACCTGACCTCGGGCGGACTCTGGGCTTTCCTCCTGAAGGCCATCGGCGCCGCACTCCTGGCCTTGCTCACGCCCTGTGTCTTCCCGATGATCCCGATCACGGTCAGCTTCTTCACGAAGCGGGCCGAGGATGGCAAGGGTACGGCCCTGGGCAACGCCACGGCCTATGCCCTGGGGATCGTCCTGACCTTCACCGCCCTGGGGCTCGGGGTCACCGCCCTGTTCGGCGCCACCGGCATCAACCGCTTCGCCTCCAGCCCCTGGCTGAACCTGGCCCTGGCGGTCCTGTTCGTGGTCTTTGGCCTGTCGCTCATCGGCTTCTTCGAGATCCGGCCGCCGGCCTGGCTGCAGCGCCGCCTCGACTCGGCCAGCGCCTCGCGCATGGGGCAGGCCGGCTACAAGCCGGTCATGGTCATGGCCGTGGCCTTCAGCGTCACCGCCTTCACCTGCACCGTCGCCTTTGTCGGTGCGGTCCTGGTCCTGGCCGTGGAGGGCGACTGGACCTGGGCGCTCCTGGGCATGACCGTCTTCGGGGCGGTCTTCGCGGCGCCCTTCTTCTTTCTTGCCCTGTTCCCGAGCATGGTGCGGAAGCTGCCGCGTTCGGGCAGTTGGATGGACTCGGTGAAGGTGGTCCTCGGTTTCGTCGAGATCGCCGCCGCCTGGAAGTTCCTGGCGACCGCGGATCTCGCTCTCCGTCTCGAGGTCCTGACCCGGCCGGTGGTCCTGATCCTCTTCGCCATCCCCTTGTTCCTGGCCGCCGCCTACCTCCTGGGGCTGTTCAAGGCGCCCCACGATGTGGAGCGACCGCGCCGGACGATCGTGAAGACCGGCTTCGCCCTCCTGTTCCTCGGGGCCGGCGGCTACTTCCTGCGCGGTCTCGACGACCGTCCCCTGACCCCGGCCCTGGACGCCCTGCTGCCGCCCATCCACTACGGCCGCGAGGCCGTGGATGCCTCGGGCGAGGCCGTGGAACTCGAGGGCAGTCAGATCCTCGGTCCCGCCGGCCTGATCTGGTACGAGGACTTCGAAGAGGCCCGCCAGGCGGCCCTGCGCGAGGGGCGTCTCCTGTTCCTGGACTTCACCGGGGCCTCCTGCGCCAACTGCCGGGTGGTCGAGGGGACGATCTTCCCGCATCCCCTGGTCAAGCCCCTCCTCGAGACCTTCGTGCGCGCCGAGCTCTGGGTGGACAGCGGGGAGTATGCCGGCCGCAACGCCCGGTTCCAGATCGAGCGCTACGGCGTCGCCGCCCAGCCCTACTACGTCATCCTGGATCCGCGCACCGACACCGACGTCGCCATCTTCCCCGGCTACGACCCGGATCCCGCGAAGTTCGCCGCCTTCCTGCGTGCCGGCCTGGAGGCGGCGGCCCCCGACGTCCTCGCGGCCCTGGAGGCGGAGGAGGCCGGCGGCAGCGGAGCCCGGGAGTAGGCGCGGCTAGGATGCCCGCCGTGAGGATCTGGCGCGGCGACGCCTGCGGCAACCGGCTGTTGCTGGCGGTGGCGGACGAGGCCTCTGCCGCCCTGGAAGCGGGGGAGGTCCGAAGCCTGTGCCGCGCGCAGTCGGCCGACGGTCTCCTGGTCCTCGATCCCCTCTCCGATCCGCCGCGCCTCGCCGTCCGCAACCGCGACGGCACAGACGGCGGCGTCTGCTTGAACGGGGCGCGTCTCGCCGCCCGCTGGCTGGAGAGGGAGCGCGGCCTCGCCGGCGGGCTTCTGGAGACCGGCGGCCGGCATCTGGGCTGGCGGCGGGATCCGGAGGAGCGCCTGGTCCTCCTCCTCCCGCCCGAGTCCCTGCCCGAGGAGATGGCGCTCCGTCCCGTGGACCTTGGCGGCGGCCGGCGCGGGCTTGCGGTTCCGTGGTGGAATCCCCATTGCGTCGTTCCCGTCGAGGACGTGGACGCCGAGGATCTCGAAACCCTGGCGGGGCGTGCGGCCGCTGCCGAGGCTCTCTTCCCCGAGGGGGTGAACCTGGAACTGGTCCAGGACGACGGCCCCGGCGCCCTGCGCGTGCGCGTTCACGAGCGGGGCGTGGGCGAGACCGGTTCCTGCGCCAGCGGGGCGGTGGCTGTGAGCCTTGTGGCCTGGATGGGCGGGGGACCGGGCCCCCTGGAGCTCCGCTTTCCGGGGGGGAGCCTCCGCACCCGGCCCGGCCCCGAGGGTTCCCTGCTCCTGCAAGGTCCCGTCCGCCTGGAGGAGGCCCCCCTCTGAGGGCGCCATGCCGCCGCTCGCTTCCTTCCTGGCGGCCTGGCTCGGCTGGATCCTCCTCGAGGAGCAGCCGGAGTGGGTCGCCGCACCCCGTCCCGTTCTCCTCGGCCTGCTCCTGGCCCTGCCCTGGGCCCTGGCCTGGCGCTGGCACCGGGCCGCCGCCCGGGGCCGGGTCTGCCCGGAGTGGCGGGGGGTCCTCTTCTTCGCCGCGCCCCTTCTCCTGCACCTCCTCTGGCTCGGGCCCTGCGGGGGGCTCGAGCTGCTGGGCCGCGTCGACTGGCCGGCGGCTCTCGGTTCCTGGGCCGGAGTCCTCCCCTGGCTCTGGTTCCTGCCGCCCCTTCGCTTCGGCGAGGCCCGGGCCGCGGGCCTCGCGCCCGCCGCCGCCCGCCGCCTGGTCTTCCGGCAGCTCCGGGGGATCCTCTTCTTCCTGCTTCCCGTGGCGGTCATCAGCCAGTTCTGGGAGTGGGGCAGCGCCTGGCTGATCGAGCCCCTTGGAGAAGAAACCGCCGAACGCCTTCTGGGCCTCGGCTCGCTGGCCCTTGTCGTCCCCCTCGTCTTCCCGGTTCTGCCCCGGGCCCTGGGTGCCTCCGGCCGCCTTCCCGCCTGGCAGGAAGCGGCCCGCGAACTCTGGCCGGGAAGGGGACGTCCCCCGCGTGTCCTCTACTGGCCGACCCAGGGTCTGATCGCCAACGCCATCGCCGTAGGGGCGGGCTCCTTCGGCTGGGTCCTCCTGAGCGACCGCCTGCTCCAGCGCCTCGACGGCCCGACGGTGCGGGCGGTCCTGGCCCATGAACTCTCGCACCTGCGGCGCGGCCATCACCTGATCCTGGGTGCCGGCGGTCTGGCCGCTCTCTTCCTGGGTGAGGAGATCACCCTTCTCCTCGGGGAGGATGCCCCCGGCTCCCTGTCCATCTTCCTGGGGCTCGGGCTGGCGCTCGTTCCCTTCGTTCCGGCCAGCCGCTGTTTCGAGATGCAGGCCGACCTCGACGCCATGACCCGGGAACCCTCCCTGGGACCGCACCTGATCCAGGCTCTGGTGGTCCTGGGCGGGCCCGAACCGCGCCTCGGCTTCCGCCACCTGCCGCCGGCGCGCCGGGTCGAGGAGCTCGCCCGCTGCCTGGCCGACCCTGCCCGGGCCGAGTTCTGGCACCGGCGGGCGCGGCGCTACCGGAGGCTCTATCTGGGAGCGGCTCTCCTGGCCCTCCTGTTCCAGGTCCTGCACCTCGCGGGGCCGGACCGGGGGAGCCTCTGAGACCCGGCGGGTGCGGCGCGGCGAGCGCCGGGCGGCCTTCCGGGGGGATCCTCCCCGGGCCCCGGAGGAAGACTTGGGAGGGCGTTCCAAGTCCTTTTTTATAATACGTTTATGTAGATTCCTCGCGGCGCTCCGGGCTGGCCCTCGGGGCGTCGTCCTGGTGCAATGGAGGGCCTTTTCCGGGCCCTCCCAGGCTTCCTCATGGCCGAGCGCAATCCCCGCCGCGATCCCGCCCCCGCCGCCTCCATCGGGACCACCCTGATCGAGCGCGAGATGCGGGAGAGCTATCTCACCTACGCCCTCTCCGTCATCCACGACCGGGCGCTGCCCGACGTCCGCGATGGGCTCAAGCCCTCGCAGCGGCGGATCCTCGTGGCCATGAACGATCTGGGCCTGCGGCCCAACGCCAAGTACCGCAAGTGCGCCAAGATCGCGGGCGACACGAGCGGCAACTACCATCCGCACGGAGAGTCGGTCATCTATCCGACCCTGGTGCGCATGGCGCAGCCCTTCCGCCTGCGCGAGCCCCTGATCGACGGCCAGGGCAACTTCGGCTCCATTGACGGCGACCCGCCGGCGGCCATGCGCTACACCGAAGCGCGCATGGGCCGTCCGGCCGAGGAGCTCCTCGCCGATCTCGACAAGGACACGGTGGACCTGCGTCCGAACTACGACGAGACGCGCATGGAGCCCGTGGTCCTGCCGGGCCGCTTCCCGAACCTCCTGGTGAACGGTTCCGAGGGGATCGCGGTGGGGATGAGCACCTCCCTGGCGCCCCACAACCTGGGGGAGGTGGTGCGCGCCATCCGCCTGGTCCTCGACGACCCCGAGGCCACGGTCGCCGAGATCATGAAGGTCCTGCCCGGTCCGGACTTCCCGACCGGCGGCATTCTCTGCGGGGCCGGGGGCGTTGCCCAGGCCTACAGCACCGGCGTCGGCCGCCTGGTCCTGCGCGGCCGGGTGCATGTGGAGGAGGCCGACGGCCGCAGCCGCCGTTCGCGGCTGGTGATCACGGAGATCCCCTACGAGCGGGAGAAGGCCGCGATCATCGAGAAGATGGCCGATGCGGTGAAGGACGGCCGCATCGAGGGCATCCACGACATCCGCGATGAGTCCGACCGGACCGGGATGCGCGTGGTGGTGGAGCTCCGGCAGGATGCCGACCCGGTGGTGGTCGAGAACCTGCTCTACAAGTACACGCCGCTTCAGAGCACCTACGTCATCCGCAACGTCGTCCTGGTGGACGGCCGGCCGCGGACCCTGGGGATCAAGGAGCTGCTCCTGGCCTACCGGGACCACCGCTTCCAGGTCATCCGGCGGCGCACGCGCTACCTGCTCGACAAGGCGGAGCGCCGGCTGCACATCCTCCAGGGCCTGATGATCGCCATCCAGGCCATCGACGAAGTCGTGGAGATCATCAAGACCTCCGAGGACACCGCCGACGCGCGCCGGCGTCTGGAGGCCACTTTCGAGCTCAGCCCGGTCCAGTCCCAGGCCATCGTGGACATGCGCCTCGGCCGCCTGACGGCCCTGGAGGTCCACAAGCTCCAGGAAGAGATCGATCAGCTGCACCAGGACATTGCCTGGTACAAGCGGGTGCTGGCCGAGGACGAGCTGGTCCTGGACATGATCCGCCAGGATCTCGACGAGCTGGCGGCGTCCTACCCGAGTCCGCGGCGCACGGAGATCGGCGGCTCGGTGGAGGAGTTCCTGACCGAGGACCTGATCGCCGAGGAGAACGTCGTGGTGACCATTTCGCGGGCGGGCTTCGTCAAGCGCACGCCGGTGGACACCTACCGCGCCCAGAGCCGGGGCGGCCGTGGGATCACCGGCGGCAAGGCCCGGGAGGGGGACGAGCTGTCCCACCTCTTCGTCTGCAGCACCCACGACTACCTGCTGATCATCACCGACCGCGGCCGCCTCTACTGGCTCAAGGTCTATCAGCTGCCGGACCTGGATCGCACCGCCCGCGGGCGCTCCATTCGCAACCTCATCGAGGGGATCGGCGCCGACGAGGAGATCCGCTCGATCCAGGCCACGCGCAACTTCGACGAGGCCGAGTACCTGCTCTTTGCCACCGCCCGCGGCAAGGTGAAGAAGACGCCGCTCCGGGCCTACTCCCGGCCGCGGCGGGCCGGGATCATCGCCACCGTCCTGGCCGACGAGGACCGGCTGATCGGCACCGCCCTGGTCTCCGGGGGCGACGAGGTCCTCCTGGTCACCGCCGGCGGCCAGGTGGTGCGCTTCCGCGAGAGCGACGTGCGGCCCATGGGACGCACCGCCGGCGGCGTGCGCGGCGCCTCCCTCAGGGAGGGCGACCGCGTCGTGGACCTGGTCACCGGCCACGAGGACGAGTATCTCCTCCTGGCCTGCCGGAACGGCTTCGGCAAGCGCACGCGCATCGGTGAGTTCCGCCTCACGCGCCGCGGCTCCCAAGGCGTCGTCGGGATCAAGACCAACGACCGCAACGGCCCGGTGGTCAACGCTCTGAACGCCAGCCGCTGCGACGAAGTCTTGTTCAGCACCCGGGATGGCATGATGGTGCGCACCCGGGTGGAGGAGATCTCCATCCAGGGCCGCGCCACGCAGGGGGTGCGTCTCGTCAAGCTCAAGTCCGGTGACGTCCTCGCGACCGTCGCCGCCGTCCCCCGGGAGGAGGACCAGGAGGAGGCGGCCCCTGCGGGCGGCAACGGCGCGGCGGTGGGTGCCGAGACCGGTTCCCCGGAGGAGCAGCCGTGAGTCATCTCCTGGACCGCATCCAGCAGGACCTCAAGGAGGCGATGCGCGGCCAGGACCGCCTGCGCACGAGCACCCTGCGCTTGCTCCTGAACGACCTCAAGAACGCCGGCCTGGAGAAGCGGGCGCGCAAGGGCTTCACCGAGGAGGTGGACTCGCCGGCGGAATACCTGTCCTCGGATGAGATCCTCCAGGTCCTGCGCAGCGCCGTGAAGCGGCGCCGGGAGTCCGCCGAACAGTATCGGGCCGGAGGGCGCGAGGAGCTGGCCGCCCGGGAGGAGGCGGAGGCGGCGCTCCTCGAGGCCTATCTGCCCCGGGCCATGGACCCCGCCGAACTCGAGACCCTGGTCCGCG
>JALUUN010000299.1 GCA_027021325.1 Planctomycetota bacterium | reverse complement strand
GTCGCGTCGCCGTACCTCGTGGACGTAGTTGCGGAGGACACCCTGGACGTACTGCCGGAAGCGGCCGCGCTCGGGATCCACCCGCTCCAGCACCCGGTACTGGTAGAGGTGGGCGAAGAACTCCAGGACCCGGTCCTCGATGTCGGGGTGGCCGGCGAGACGCCGGCGCAGGGCCCGCTCCACCGGGTCGCGGTAGCGCTCCAGGAGCTCCCGCCAGGCCTGTTCGCGCTCCGGCCCCGAGGCGCCGGCCGCCCGGGCAACCAGGCTCCAGCGGGTCGGCGGACCCCAGGGGTCGGAAGGGGGAGGCATGGGGGCGGGGCGTGAAGCCCCGGAGGGGAGATCCGCCCCCGGCCTAGCCGAAGGCCCCGGTCACGAAGAGGAAGGTCACCAGCAGGAGGGCGACCAGCATCACCAGGGCGGCGGTCTTGAGGTCGTCGGTCGAATCGTGGCTGCTCATGGGAACTCCCCGGGCGGCGGTACCCCTCCAATCTAGCAGGAGCTCCCGGTGGCGCCGGGGCTAGGATCCGGGCATGGAGACCTTCGCCCCGGGTCCGCGGACGGCCTGCATCACCGGCGCGGGCACCGGTCTGGGCCGGGCCACGGCCGAACTCTTCGGCGCCCGCGGCTGCACCGTCCTTCTCGTGGGCCGCCGGCCCGGCCCTCTGGAGGAGGTACGCGCCGCCATCGAGGAGCGGGGCGGCCGTGCTCTCGTCGAAGCCGGTGACGTCGCCGAGCCGGGCTTCATGGACGCGGCGGTGGAGCGCCTGGGCCGCGAAGCCGGAAGCGTGGACGCCCTGGTCGCCAACGCCGGCGTCGTCGTCGCCCGGGTCGGCGCCCTGGAGACCACCGAGGAGGACTGGCAGACGACCCTGCGCGTCAACCTCACGGGCGTGCACCGCTCCTGCAAGGCGGCCCTGCGCTTCATGGTCGAGGCCGGCGGCGGCGCGATCGTCACCATCTCCTCCATCAGCGGCCAGGTGGCCGTGCCCCTCCGGGCCAGCTACTCCGCCTCCAAGGGCGGGGTGATCGCCTACACCCGGAACCTGGCCGTGGACTACGCCCATGTCGGCGTGCGCGCCAACTGCATCTGCCCCGGCTTCGTCGAGACCGACATCAACCGCGACAGCCTGCGTGCGCTGCAGGCCGACCCCGAGGCCTGGCGGATCTTCCAGAGCCGCCACCCCCTGGGCCTGGGCCGGCCCGAGGACGTGGCCCGGGCCGCCTGGTTCCTGTGCAGCGGCGAAGCGCGCTGGATCACCGGCGTGGACCTGAGCGTGGACGGAGGCTACACGGCCCTTTGAGGAGAGCGGCCGGCCGCCCGGCGCTACGCCTCCTCCTCGCGGTCCGGAGCACCGGCGGCGGAAGCGCCGCCTTCGAGTTCCCGCGTCCAGAGTCCCACGAGGGCCTCCTGGAGGGCGCGGCCGTCGGGGTCGCCCTTCAGGGAGGCGTCCTCCGCCGCCACCCGCACCCGGATCGCCTCGAGGCCGAGCGGCTCCTCCTCGGGCAGGAAGCCCTCGGCGGCGAGCCAGTCGCGGATCCAGTTCTTGATCCGTGTCTGAAGTCCGCTGACCTCCTTCGCCTGGAGTCCTTGCAGGAAGGGCTGCACGCCTCCTCCGACTTGCCGTCGCCAGGACTCGAGGTCCTCCGCCTTGCTCGTCTTGAACCCGCCTTCAGCGAGGCAGCGCCTCAGGTCCTCCGCAGTGAGAGGGCGGCTCCGGCCGCGGCGCCAGTGCTCGAGGAAGGCGCGCAGCCAGCGGGCGCGCCGCTCCAGCTCGCTGCGGGCGCCGAAGGCACGCCCGAGGGGCCGCTCCGCCGCCGCCTCCCAGAGGCCCAGGGTGCTCCAGCCCTCCTCGCGGGTGCGCTGGACGAGATCCAGGCGGTCGGGGAGCAGCCAGAAGAGATCCACGGCCGCCTCCGGGCCCCAGGGGTCCAGGGGACGGACGCCGAGTTCGCGGGCGTAGGCGGAGAGGCTCTTCCCCTCGGGAGAGGGGACCCGCCGGCGGACCGGACGGACCGCCGGGATCTCGCCCTCGACAGCCGTTCCCTCGCGGAGGAGGGCGGCGAGATCCAGGACCCGCGGCGCCTCGGCCCCGGCGATCTGCGCCGCCTCGCGCCAGCGCGCAGCGTCCTCGGGCATGGCCGTGAAGTAGAGGATCTGGCGCTCCTCCTCCCGGGCCAGGCGCAGGAGGCAGCGAGCCACCTCCTCGAAGCGCTTCGGGTCGGCGTTGCCGAGGCTCTCGTCGAGGACCAGCGGCGGCCGCTCCCGCCCCTCCTCCCAGGCCGTGGCCGCGCCGGCGCGCAGGGCAACGAGGAGCTGGGTGCGGGTGCCGTCGCTGAGTTCAGGGAGCCGCCGGGCACCACCCTCCTGGCGGTCCTCGACGAAGAAGGCCCCGTCCTCGGCGAGCCCCAGGGCGTAGCGTCCGGAAGTGAAG
>JALUUN010000298.1 GCA_027021325.1 Planctomycetota bacterium | reverse complement strand
GCGCCTGGGTTCTGCTCAACCTCTTCCTCGCCCTGAACCTCCTGGACGGCCACTTCACTCTCCTGTTTCTCCAGCGCGGCGGGCAGGAGGCCAATCCCGTGGCGGTCTGGCTCCTGGACCAGGGCATGGGGGTCTTCCTCGGGGTCAAGGGGCTCGGCGTCGGCCTGGGTGCGGCCCTCTTCTGCGTCCTCAAGAACTTCCCCAACGCCCGCAAGGGTGTGGTCATCGTCCTCGGCTTCTACGCCGCCCTCCTCGTGTACCACCTGGTCCTGGCCTTCGGATCCAGCCTCGGGTAGCCGGATGCCGCCCGGCCGGCGGATCCTCAGGAGCGGCCTTTGCCGCGGCGGCGCTGGAGGCCGAGGCGCTTGAGCTTGGCGAAGAGGGTGGCACGGTTGATGCCGAGGAGCCTGGCGGCGCGCTCCCGGTTTCCGCCGCAGGCCCGGAGCGCCGCCTCCAGGAGCATCCGCTCGGGTTCCCGGAGGAGCTCCTTGAGGGAGTACTGGCGTGCCGGGTCCAGGTCCGGGAGGCGCCAGTGCACCGCCGGCGGTTCGCCGGGCGGCGGCTCGTCCCCTCCCGGCAGGTGTTCGGCCCGGATCTCGCGGCCGTCGCAGAGGAGCAGTGCCCGCTCCAGGGCATTCTCGAGCTCCCGGACATTGCCCGGCCATTCCCAGGCCAGGAGCCGGCGTCCTGCCTTGCGCGGGATCCGCGGCGTCTCGCGGCCATGGTGGCGGGCGGCACGCTGCAGCAGGTGGCGTGCCAGGGGCAGGATGTCGGCGGGCCGGTCCCGCAGGGGTGGGATCTGCAGGTGGATGACGTTGATCCGGTAGTAGAGGTCTTTGCGGAAGCGGCCCTGGCCGACGAGGGTTTCCAGGTCGGAGTTCGTGGCCAGGATCAGGCGAACGTCGGCCTGGCGGGTGCGCGTCTCGCCGACGCGTTCGAAGCTGCGGTCCTGGAGGAAGCGCAGGAGTTTGACCTGGAGGGACGAGGAGGCGGTTCCGATCTCGTCCAGGAAGAGCGTGCCGCGGTCGGCCTGCTCGAAACGGCCGACCTGGTCACGGTGGGCGCCGGTGAAGGCGCCGCGGGCATGGCCGAAGAGCTCGGATTCCAGGAGGGTCTCGGGCAGGGATCCGCAGCTGACGACCACGAAGGGTCGCTCGGCGCGATCGCTGAGGCGGTGGATGGCCCGGGCCAGGAGGGTCTTGCCGGTGCCACTCTCGCCGGAGATGAGGACCGTGGCCCGGGTCGGGGCAATGGTGCGCGCCAGCTCGAAGAGTTCGCGCATCCGAGGATCGCGGCCGACCAGCTGATCCAGCATCTGCTCTCCGGCGAGGCGCTGCCGGAGCCGACGGTTCTCCTCGCGCAGGGCGCGCTGCTCCAGGGCGCGGCGCAGGGCGAGGTGAAGCTCCTCCGGGACGAGGGGCCGCGGCAGCAGGTCGAAGGCGCCGGCGCGGCGTGCCCGGACGGCGTCCTCGAGGCTGGCGAAGGCGGAGGCGAACAGGACGCCGGGCGGATCGGGGAGACGCTGGCTGCGCTGCAGGAGGAGCAGCCCATCCATGTCCGGCAAGCGGGTCTCGGACAGGACCACGGGGAAGGGCTGGCGCTCCAGAATCTCCAGGGCCTCCCGGCCGGTGCCACAACTGCGGCAGGAGAAGCCCAGGGAGCGCAGCAGGGAGACCGTCTCCCGCTGGGCCTCCGGGTCCGGGTCCACGACCAGGACGGTGTCGGTAGAGGGAGGCATGCGCCGCGAAAATACGAGAATCTGGCCCCATCCGGTGGAGCACTTTCGGGCCGGAAGATCAGGCGGCGAGGTCCAGCGCCGCCCGGTAGGCCACCTTCCAGCGCAGGAGCTCGGCCGCCGTCCAGCGCCTCGGAAGCAGCCCCAGCTTCTGCGCCGGCGTCCGGTCCCCCGGCCGCACCACCGTCGCCGGTCGCACGAGGTTCCGCCACGTGGCCCAGATCCACAGGTGCCGGAGCAGCCAGTGCCGGTCCTTGGACACCGCCCAGGTCCGCCGCACCAGCCGCGAGATCCCGTCCCGCATCAGCGCCAGGGTGTGGTTGATCCGGAACAGCGGCGCCCCCGGCTTGCGCGGCGCCTTCGAGGAGAAGCGCTGGTGCAGGACCCGCTCCCCGAAGGTGCGCCGGAGAGCGGGGCCGTAGCTCGTCTTCCGGTCGGTCTGCACGCAGAAGAGCGCCCGGGGCGGGGCGTGCTCGGCCAGGAAGCGGAAGCAGGACTCGACCCGCTCCTTGGATTCCGACCGCCGCGGCTCCAGCTCGCTCCTCTTCCGCCGTCCGTGCCGGGACTTCGGGCCGCGCGGCGGAAGCGTCCCCACCTCGAGGTCCACCACGAACCAGCTGTCCTTGTGGATCAGGACCGGCACCGTGACCGGCTTCAGGATCCGGTCGGTCTCGAAGGTCTCGAGCTCGTCCAGCTGG
>JALUUN010000297.1 GCA_027021325.1 Planctomycetota bacterium | reverse complement strand
GTTCCGCTTCCGGCGGCGGGAACGGCGAACCCGGTCTCCGTCAGCAGCCTTCTTCCGTGGGGAGACCAGGCCGAGTGCCGGGCCGGAACCCGAGAGAGGCTGCCCAGGAAGAGAAGCTGCTTGGCCCTTGCAGCATTCCGGACTCCTGTGCAGCCCGGACGGATCCGGTGAGGTCCGCTGCATCCGGTGGGGTGGGACGGGGCCGCCGATGCCGGAGAATCTGCCGGAACTCTGCACCGCAGCCCGCCAGAATGAGGATTCCACCCGGCCTTCCGTACACTGGGAGCGAGCCCGCTGCACGGCCACGAGTTCCTTGGAAGGACTGGATCGAGGACCCGACATGAAAGACGAACTGCACGAACATCGCCCGCCGGAGAGACCTCTATCGGTTGGGATCGGATTGTCGGTCGGCGCGGGGTTGGGCGTAGCCCTGGGTTCCGGGATCGGGGCTGCCCTGGGAGACGTGGTGATGGGTGGGGTCTTCGGTGTCGGCCTGGGCCCGGCTCTGGGTTTGCTGGTGGCTTTGCTGTGGAGGAAGTAGCGGATGATCCTCCAACAAGGCAGCGGAACCTCGGGTCTGCCCCGTTCTTCGGACGCGGGTCCATCCGGTGGCTCGGGCAGCGGGGCGGCCCTGGCGCGGGGCGATCGCCGGTGAGCGAGGACGGTCGCGGAAGCGCATCGTCGCAGGCACCGATCTCCACCGCGCGGAATGGCCGGATCGCCTTCGCCTGGCGCCGGTCCTGGAGCCACCCTGGGCTGGAACCGCTTGGAGGAGGGAATGAGGGTGCTGCGTGCCGTCCTGGCAGTGATCGCCGGCTTTCTGGTCTGGACCGCGCTCTGGATTGGCGGGAACGCCGTTTTCTTCGGCGCGGCGGCCAGGGCCATCGAGTCCGGCGAGCCGTACACCGCCGTGGGGCCGCTCCTCGGTGTGCTGGTGCTGAGCCTCGCGTGTTCGCTTGTGGCTGGATTCCTTGCTGCCACCCTTGCCGGGGAGGGGGCTCGCGTCGCGGTGCTCCTCATGGCCGCACTCCTGCTCCTGGTCGGCCTCGCGGCCCAGGCCGGCGTGTGGCCGCTCCTTCCGCTCTGGTACCACCTGAGCTTCCTGGCTCTGATCGTGCCGGTGTCGGTCCTGGGAGGCCGGCTGACTGGACGAAGCGCCTCATCCTGATCGCCGGGCGTCCGCCCCGCCCTCCTGCTCTCGGCCGGCTGCTGGCGCCGCGAAGCGCCCTCGCACTCCGAAGGTGAAAGGTCTCTGCGGCGGCTGGAAGGCCCACGAAGGAGCGTTCCGTGGAGCCTGCGGCGCCCTCTGCCGCCGGGCGCCCGGAGGGCCTGCCGCCCGCGGGAGAACCGGAGGCAGGCGCCGCTCACCGCGGACTCGCCGGTTGGGATTGCTCATGGATGGGATCCGATGGCCTCCTGGCGCAGGGCGCCGGCAGGCGGCTTCCTTGCCTGGCTCGTGCCGCCGGATACGGCTCCGTGGCCCCATGGGAGAGCGGACAGAAGCCATGCCGCCCCAGTGGTCCTGGCGCAAGAAGCTTGCGGACAGCAAGGATCTGCCGAAGGTCGAGCCGGTCACCGGAAGGATGAGTGCCCGCTGGGGGCCGGGTATGGTCGTCATTCCCGCTCCGATCGAGGTGGATGAGATCCTGCGGAATCGGCAAGGGGAAGATCGCCACCCTCCTGGTCGCGGACCGGACACGGATGGCGCCCGGCCGGCTTCCCCCGGGCGGCGCGGCTCCCGGCTCCGCGGGATAGACTCGGAGGGACCATGGCCGGACCCGCCGTTCTCGTCCATGGCGGCGCGGGTGACGTCCCGGAGGCCGCCCGGCCCGCCCACCGCGCCGGCTGCCGCCGGGCGGCGGAGGAGGCAGGGCGCCTGCTGGCGGAAGGAGCCCCGGCGGTGGAGGCCGTGGTCCGGGCGGTGGAGGTCCTGGAGGACGACCCGCTCTACAACGCCGGGACCGGCTGCGCCCTGGACGCCCTGGGCCGGGCGCGTCTGGACGCGGCGGTGATGGACGGCTCCCGCGGCCGGGCGGGAGGCGTCTGCGACCTGCCGCCCTTCCGCAACCCGGTCCGCATCGCCCGGGCACTCCTGGAGGAGCGGCCGGTGCTTCTGGCGGGGGAGGAGGCGGCGCGCTTCGCGGAACGTCTGGGCTTCCGGCGCCTCCGCGACGAGGATCTGATCGTGCCCCGGAGCCGCGCCGCTTGGAAGCATGTCGTGCGCCACGGCGGTGCGAGCAACTGGGCCGGCGGCACGGTCGGCGCCGTCGCCCTGGACGCCGAAGGCCGGCTGGCGGCGGCCACTTCCACGGGCGGCATGATGGGCAAGGCCCCGGGCCGCGTCGGCGACTCCCCGATTCCCGGAGCCGGCACCTGGGCCGACGAGGGCCTCGCCGTCAGCGCCACCGGCGACGGGGAAGGCATCCTCCAGGCC
>JALUUN010000296.1 GCA_027021325.1 Planctomycetota bacterium | reverse complement strand
TCGACCTCCTCCATGGTGGTCAGGCCTTGCAGGACCTTGCGGCGCCCGTCCTCTTCGAGGCTACGAAAGCCGACCGCCCGCGCCGCCTCCAGGAGACGGTCCGGGCTGGCACCGGAGCGCAAGAGCTCGGTCATCGAGTCGTCGGGGAGGAACAATTCCGAGAGGGCCAGCCGACCGCTGTAACCGGTGCCCTTGCATCGCTCACAACCCTCACCGCGGAGGAGGTGGTCCGGTGGCTCCCTCAGCCAAGCGGACTCGGCCTCGGTAGCCGGCATCTTGCGCGCACAGCGAACACAGACCTTGCGGACCAGCCGTTGAGCCAGTACGCCAATGAGAGAATCTTCGACCAGGTAGGGCTCGATGCCAAGATCCACCAGCCGCGGAAGTGCACCGATGGAGCTGTTGGTGTGCAAGGTCGTGAGGACCAGATGGCCCGTCATGGAGGCCTTGATCGCTAGATCCGCCGTCTCAGAGTCCCGGATCTCCCCCACCAGGATGACATCGGGATCCTGGCGCAGGAGTGCCCGAAGGCCGGATTGGAAATCAAAACCGATAGCCCGGTCCACCTGGCTCTGTCGGATGAAGGGAAGCCTGTACTCGATTGGGTCCTCGATGGTCGCGACCTTGCGCGTGATGGCGTCGATCTCGGCAAGCAAGGCGTAGAGGGTCGTACTCTTGCCACTCCCGGTGGGGCCGGTCACAAGGAACAGCCCATGGGACCGGTCGACCACCCGGCGCAAGGCCGCCTGGACGTCACCGGAGATCCCGAGCTGGCCCAGGCGCAGGACTCCCGAGGTCCTCCCCAGGACCCGGAGAACGGCGTTCTCGCCTGCTCCCGCAGGCATAATGCTCACCCGGAGGTCTACATCCTGGCCGTCCACTACGATCCGCATCCGCCCATCCTGGGGCCTTCTCCTCTCCGCGATGTCCAGGCGGGAAAGAACCTTGAGACGAGACAGAACGCCGTCGCTCATGGCCTTCGGGAGGTTGACGGCCGGGAACAGGCAGCCGTCCACGCGCAACCGTACGCGAGTGAGGTCCTCCTCGGGCTCGATGTGGATGTCCGTGGCTCCCTGGCGCACAGCGTCCCCTAGGAGAGCGTCCACGGCCTCTTCGATGGGCAGGCTCTCGAGGGTGCTGTCACGGTCGACATTCGCGAGGATTTCCTCCACCCGCCCCGAGGAAGAGGCCAGATGCTCCTTGAGAAGGGTTTCGATGTCTCCCCAGGTCGTGACAATGAGACTCAAGGGAACGGAATAGCGTTCCCGGAGCCGCGCGAGACTCTCAGGATCACCGGGACGCGTCGTGGCGACGAACAGGTCTTCTCCCTCGAAGCGGAGAGGGAAGGCGCCGGTCTCGATCACAAAGTCCCGGTCGAAGGTCGAAAGCACAGAAGGTTCAACCTGGAGCTCTTCTGCGTGGGCGAAGGGCAGATCCAGGTCCTCGGCCTCGATCCGGGCGATGGCTTCCTCCTCGACGAAGCCATGCTTGCGCAGGATACGTCCGAGCCGGAGACCGGTCCGAGCCTGTTCGGCCAAGGCGATCTCGAGGTGTTCTCGGCTGAGCAGGCCAGAGGCGACCAGCCGCTCTCCGAGGCGGGCATGCGTGCGTTCCTGGGCCATCTCACTCCTCCTCGACCAGCCCCTGCTGGCGGATGCGCTGCTCATAGAGGTCCCGGACTGCACCACTCAACAATCCGGCGTCCTCAGGATCCACAACATAGGGAGTGATGAACACCAGGAGCTCCCGCTTCTCGCGAAAATCCTCGTCGCTCCGAAACAGGCGGCCCAGGAGTGGAAGATCCATGAGCACCGGGATCCCCGTGTCCGTCTCGACAGTCCGCTCCTGCATCAGGCCTCCGAGAACAATGGTGCCTCGGTCCGGCACAAGGAAGCGCGACTGCATCTGCCGGTTGTCGATGACCGGGATGTCCTGGAAGGTATCAATCACCTCGCTGAACTCCTGGTCGATCGTGATGGAAACCACACCACCCTCCTGGACCACAGGCGTGACGGTAAGGGTGATGCCCGCTTCCTTGAACTGCACTTCCTGGGTCACCTGAGTGCCGATCCCTCCCGAAGTCCCCTGGGTGACCGACGTAATGTTGATGTAGGGAATCTCCCGGACCACCTTGATCACCGCCTCCTTGTTGCTGGTGGTCAGGATCCGGGGCGAACTGACCAGATTCAGGCCGACGTATTCGCTGAGAGCCTGGATGGTCGCGTCAATCGAGCCCGTCTCGGACTGGAACACGAACTGGATGTCGTTCCGCGGGACGCCAAGCTCCTGCAGCAGAGAAGCCGCATGGTCATTCAAGTCGTCCCCCGCCAGGGCCGCGGTGATGCCCAGCTGGAAGGACTCGTCCAGACGCGCTTCCACGATGCGGACCTCGATGAGGACCTGCTTCTGCAGTCTGTCCGCAGAGTTCAGATACTCCTGAATGACTTCGAGATCCCGGCGCGGGCCGCGCACAACCACGAGGTTGTTGGAGGCGTCCACGACCACGTCGGTGCTCTCTTCGACAAGTTCCTTCAAGCGTTCGGCATGCTGTTCCAGGTCCATGTTCTGGACCTGGAAACTGACCGTCCGGATCTCGGAGCCGTCGGCTGGCTCGACCCAATAGATACCTGGAGGGTCTTCACGAAGGCGCAACCCGTTCCGCCTGAGCAGGGCCTCCAGGGCCGCCCCGGGAGTCGTGTCCGGAAAGGACGCGTTGACTGTCCGGTCCAGGTCGGGATCCAGGTAGATGTTCACTCCAGCCTCTGCCGCCAGGAACTGGATGGCGTGGACCAGACTCTGGTTGCGGAGTTCCAGAGAGACCCGTTGGTCGGAGCCGAAGTCCGGCCACTCCGGTTCCTCCAGACCGGACGAAGGAGGAAGTGCAGGAGGAGTCCGCGCCGGGGGCGGCAGCAGGGAGGGATGTTCCTCCAGGAGGGAGCGCTTCACCCTCGGCCTTTCCTGACCCAGAGGCGCCTCCGGATCCGCACGTTCCCTGAGCGTGGGTTCGAGGACCGTGCAGGAAAGCCCGAGGGCGACGAGGAAGGTCAGGCCCGGGACCAGACCCAGGGGACGGAAGCAGGAGACCATCGGTTCAGGGCGAATCCAGGGATCAGGGGGTCGAATCAGGCCCGCTCGAAGGGGAAGGCTGCGTGGAGGCGGCGCCCACGCTCTGCTGTCCGGAGGAATCCCGGGAAGGAACCTCCGGCGGCCGGGGGAGGACCGGCGGCAACCCGAGCGGGATTTCCTCCCCCTCCAGCTCGAGAACCACCCGGTCTGGATCAATGCGCACGATCACAGCTTCCAAGCCGGGCAGGAGATCCCCGGGCCGAAGAATGTGGCCGCCGAACATCGCGAGTCCACGGTCCCCGCTCCGGCAGAGAGCATGCAGCGGGAACTCCGCCAGGAAGGCCTCCAGACGCTCGTGCTCCGAGGGACCGGTCCCTGCTGACCAGCGGCCCCATTCCTCCTCCAGAACCTGCGGCTCCTCCCCGGCGCCCCGCAGGGCCTCAAGTGCCTGGAGTGACTCGGCCAGGGCGGCTGTCAGGCTGTCCTCCTCGACGGGCTCCTCCTCGGGAGCCGCAACTCCCGCCTCCGGCGAATGGCCTGCCCCGGAGCCGGCGGCAGCCGTCTCCGGACGATCTCCCCCGCGCTCGGCATCCCGATCTCCAGCAGCATCCAGGGAAGGCAGGTCCTCAGCCCGAGGCTGGAGGGACTCGCCGGGAGGCGACTCCGGGACCTCCCCCGGTCCGGGCCTGCCCAGGAGCACAGCGATCCGACCCGCCACCCCACGCAGCTGCGGCGGCAAGGATTCAGGCGGCGCGAAGGGGAGTGCGGCCAGTCCAAGGCCCCCCAGGGCTGGAATCAGGAGGAGGGCTTTCTTCATGGCTGGCCGGCAGGGAGCAACGTGGCGGCCTCCGGACTCTCAGGGAGACGCCCGAGGAAGCCCAAGGAGGCGAGGACTTCGAAGGAACCGTCCGCCTGGACCGTGAGGCCGCAATCCAAGAGGGCAACGGGCCCCTGGAAGTCCTGGACGAGTCTCAGGAGGCGGAGGAAGGCGTCGAAAGGGCCCTGCGCACGGATGCTGCACTCGACCTGGGCGACGGGATCCCCGCAGCCATCGAGCTGGAGGGGGACGGGCTCCAGGACATCCAGGGCAAGGAGGCGCAATCCCGCGCGAGGCGCCAGGAGTCGGACACGGCTGTGAATCTCCACGGGGTCCAGTCCTGCCGGCAGGAGCTCCCGCAGGGCCTGGAGCGCGAGCTCCGCCTTTTCCGAGCCCCCGGAACGTTCGAAGGCCTCGACCACGGGGAGCAGATCCTCGGCTTCCCGTGCCATGCGCCGGAGGGTCTCCAAGCGGGCTTCCAGGCGGCTGGCCTCGGCGTGCGCCCCCAGGACGCGCCAGGCGCCGAGACATCCCCCAGCCAGGAGGCCCGCCAGCAAGGCCGCCAGGGTCCAAGGGCTCCATGCACGTCGCCAGTGAACAGCTGCCGGGAGGGTACCAGGACGAGCCTTCATGGCGAATCCTCCGGCGGGAGTCCCTCCTCGGAATCGGACACCACCTGAAGGGAACCTGTGTGCTCGAGCCGGAGGGTCAGCTCGAACTCTCCGCTCTGGTCGGCTTTCTCCAGGTTCCCTGGCAAGTCGACGCCCACAAAGTGAAGATCCGGATCCGAGGCGATGCCCTTGCGGAAGGACCGGAGCAGGGAAGCCACGGCAGGCGGATCAGAGAGCATCCGCAAGCGCACCAGGATCTCCTCGGGACCCGAGCCTGTACGGCCGATGGACAGGCCGGTGACTTCCGCCCGGCCTCGGAGAGCGCTGCGCAGGGCGGCCACGATTCTGGGAGCATCGATCCCCCAGCGGCGGATCCGCAGGTTCCGCTGGATCTCCTGGCCGACGGACCGCACCAGGGCTTCCTGGGCCGCCCTCTCCTCCACCAGGCGATCTCGCAGGGCGGCGCGGCTCTCAAGAGCCCCGGCCTCCTTCTCGAGATCCTCACAGCGTTCGCGGGCGGAAGACGCGAGCAGCTCGGAAGCTCCAAGGAGGAGGAGCAGGCCTGCGGCTCCGGTCGCGCCGGCGCGCAGTCCGATGCGGTGTACGGGCAGGGGCCAGGCCACATGCAGCCGCGGAGCGAGGTGCGCAGCAGCGACAAGACTGGCCGTCCAGGCAGGCAGTCCCTCGGCAGCAGGCGCGGGAGAGCTGTCTTGCTGGGGGATCTCCGCCATCCACGGCAAGTTGATATCGAGGGCGAGACGCAACAGCTTCAGACTCTCGCCCTCGAATCCGGAGAAGCGGATGGCTGGGACCCCATCCCCTCGCGTACGGCGGCGCCAGAGGAGGTCCAGGCTCCGGACCTCGTGAATCAAGGCCGGAACCGCCTCCTCGGGCGGGATCCCGGCCAGTTTGGGCGAGGCGATCCACACCAGCTGCTCTCCCTGACACAGAGCCAGGAGAACACTCCGCCCAGGCCCTTGGTCGAGAAGAATCCAGGGGCCCTCGACGACTGGAGGGAAGGCCCGCGCCCGCGCCAGGATCTCGGGGGCCAGGGCGGCGATGCGCAGGCCTGCGCGCCGGGCAGCGCTTCGCAGGTCCAGGAGTTCCTTGATCCGTACGCTCGAGAGCAGCCACTCTTCCTGGCCCGTGGACGACGTCTCCCCGCCCTCGCGCCCGCCCTGCCGCAGAAGGACCGCCGTCCATGCGGCACACCTGGGATCACACCCCAGGGCCTCCGCAGCCTTTCTGGACAGAACGGCCTGACGGTCGGCGCGACTCAGCGGGGGAAGGACGAGGGATCGGGTCGTGCAGATCCCCTCACGAAGCAGGATCAGAAACCTGGACCTCCGGGCGGCGACATGACGCCGGACTTCCGCGAAGGCCTTCGCCAGATCTCCGACCTCACGGGATGGCAAGGGAATGCCACCGGCGGCGGACTCTCCGATCCACTGCACGACCGCTTCTTCGATCAGCAGACAGGCCACCCTTCCGGAAGAGGCCTGCTGCCCGCTTGCAGGCTGCCCCATGGGCCCTGGATCGGCTTCGGGCGCCCTGTGCCTTGAGGACGGCCGGGCGGAAGTATCCCTCAAGGATCCGGCTGGCCCTGCCGAAGGAGACGGGTCCCTCCGGTCCGTTGCTGCGGCAGGGCCGTCCTCATGGCCCCTGGAAGGGGCCCTGACCCAACCACCAACCCATGAAGACCCTCCGATTCCCTCATCTGAAGCAGTCCGGCTTCACCCTGATCGAACTCTCCATCGTGGTCCTGATCCTGGCGGTGCTCGCCGGCGTCCTGGTGCCGCGGATCGGCACCCAGGGCGCGGCGGCCCGTGACGCCCGCCGGATCGCGGACATGAAGACCATCACGGCAGCCATCGAGCAGTACTACGCGGACCACGGCAAGTGGCCCACCGCCAACACGAACGGCAGCTACGGAGGCTGGGACGTATCCCATGACGGGAACTTCATCCAGGAGCTCGTGAACAAGGGGTACCTCCGGGAGGCGCCGAAGGACCCGATCAACGACAACACCTACCACTACCGGTACTACGTCTACAACAAGGGGAACTACGGCTGCCAGGGGAACAGCAAGTTCTATGTCCTGGGCGTCCTGAACTTCGAGACGAGCAAGGCCAAGAAGAACAATCCGGGTTTCTTCAAGTGCGCCAGCCGGGACTGGAGCAAGGAGTTCGCCTACGTCACGGGGGGCGGCGCCTCCTGGCAGAAGTAGAAAGCGACTCGCAAGTCGAGCAGGCGGGCGGTCTCCGCGGGACCGCCCGCCAATCCTGTTCCAGCGGCGCGGCCTCAGGAAGGCCGTCCCCTACCGGGCCCCGACGAGCTCTCTCCTTCTCCCTGCCCCTCGATCCAGGGTCGGAGGCGGGTGCCGTGTTCCAGCCAGGCCGCCACGACCTCTTCCGGCAGGCCGTGGTCGCGCAGGGTCTCGGCGAGGATCACCTGGCGGCGGTCGAAGTGGCCGCCGAGGATGGGTAGGGGCCGGTGGACCTCTTCCAGGGGGCGTCCGCGGTAGCGCTGCGGGCCCCCGAGGAAGGAGGCGATGAGCTCCAGTTCCCGCTGCACAAGGCGGTTGCGGTCGCGGCCATGGAAGAGGAAGCCGATCATCGGATCCTGGAAGACCCGCCCGTAGAAGTCCTCGAGGAGGCTCCGGATCCCGGCCACGCCTCCGGCCCGCTCGTAGAGGCTCGGCGCCATGGAGGCCAGGATAGGAGAACGGCCGCCGAGGCGCTCGCCCCCAGAGAGTATGCTTGCATGGGAGTCTCCCCCGGGCTCCCGGCCCGGCCGGCCCTGCCCGGACGCCCCCTCCCCTGCGCCATGAAGTCCTTCGCTCTGCCCGCCCTCCTCGCCGCCGCCGCCACCCTGCTCGTCCAGGCTCCGGTCTCCGCCGACCTCTGGAACATGACCGGACCCATCGACGGGGTCGCCTCCGAGCCCCCCGGATTCGCCAACTGCACCCAGTGCCATCTCGGCGCCAAGGCGAACACGGGCGCCGGCAGCGTTCGCCTCGACGGCGTTCCCGCCCAGTACGTTCCCGGGCAGACCTACACCATCACCGTGACCCTCCAGGACCCCCAGGCCAGCCGCTGGGGCTTCGAGGTCGTCGCCCTGGACGAGAGCGGCCTCATCGGTCTGGGGACGGTGACGATCACGGACCCGGTGAACACCCAGAAGTCCACCCTGTTCCTGTCCACCTACGTGAAGCACACCCTTTCCGGGACCTTCGCCGGCACCTCCGGGCAGGCCTCGTGGAGCTACGACTGGACGGCTCCCCCCGCGGGCTCCGGGACCGCGCGTTTCTTCGTCTCCGGAAATGCCGCCAACAACGACAGCACTCCGGACGGCGATCTCATCTACAACTACGCGACCGCTTCGGCCGAGTCCGGCGCGGCACCGGACGCGACCCTGGTCCTCCAGCCCTCGATGCCGGTGCTCTTCACGCGTGGCGAAGTGACGGAGATCCACGCCCGCATCCGCAACCACACGGCCCAGGTCCAGACCTACACCCTGATCAGCCGTATCTTCGATTCCAGCGGCCAGATGTTCCCGGCCTCCGGCACCCTGCAGCCGCCCATCCAGGTCCAGATCCAGCCTGGGCTCCAGGAGGACGTCTCCCTGGAGCACTTCATCCCGACCTCGGTGCCGCCGATCTCGGGAACCTACGAGGCCTTGATCGGGATGCCGCCAGGGATCCTCGTGGACAGCGACAGCTTCGCCTTCAGCATCCTGCCCTGACCGCCCTCCTCAGGAGCCGAGGACGCCGAAGCGCCGTCCCACCTCGGTGAAGGCGGCGACGGCCCGCTCCAGATGCTCCCGCGTGTGGGCGGCGGAGATCTGGACACGGATCCGGGCCTGGCCCTTGGGGACCACAGGGTAGCTGAAGCCGATGACGTAGATGCCGAGCCCCAGAAGCTCCCGGGCCATCTCGGCGGCGAGGCGGGCGTCGCCGAGCATGATCGGCACGATCGGGTGCTCGCCCGGCTTGATCTCGAAACCGGCCGCGGTCATGGCCTGCCGGAACCAGCGGGTGTTTTCCTCGAGGCGGTCGCGCAGTTCCGTGGTCTCGCCGAGGCGCTCGAGGACGGCGATGCCGGCGGCGACGATGCAGGGCGCCACCGAATTCGAGAACAGATAGGGCCGGCTGCGCTGGCGCAGGAGGTCCACGACCGTCTGCGCTGCGGCCGTGAAGCCGCCACTGGCGCCGCCCAGGGCCTTGCCCAGGGTCGAGGTGATGATGTCCACGCGCCCCATGACGCCGCAATGCTCGTGGGTTCCGCGGCCGGTCGCCCCCATGAAGCCGGTGGCGTGGCTGTCGTCCACGTGGACCAGGGCGCCGTACTCTTCCGCCAGGTCGCAGATGCCGGCCAGGGGCGCGATGAAGCCGTCCATGGAGAAGACCCCGTCGGTGCTGATCAGAACGCGGCGGGCGCCGGCCTCCCGGGCCTCGCGCAGACAGCGCTCCAGGTCCTCCAGGTCGCTGTTGGCATAGCGGAAGCGCTTCGCCTTGCACAGGCGGATGCCGTCAATGATCGAGGCGTGGTTGAGCTGGTCGGAGACCACCGCGTCTTCCGGCCCGAGCAGGGTCTCGAAGAGGCCGCCGTTGGCATCGAAGCAGGAAGTGTAGAGGATGCTGTCCTCGAAACCCAGGAAGGCGGCGATACGTCCTTCGAGCTCCTTGTGGATGTCCTGGGTGCCGCAGATGAAGCGCACCGAGGACATGCCGAAACCGCGCTCGTCCAGACTGCGGCGGGCGGCCTCGACCACCGCCGGGTCGTCCGAGAGGCCGAGATAGTTGTTGGCGCAGAAGTTCAGGACCTCCTGGCCGTCGGCGACGCGGATGTCCGCGCCCTGGGGCGTGACGATCACCCGCTCCTCCTTCCAGAGGCCGGCGGAGCGGATCTCCTCGAGCTCCTGGCGGAGGCCGTCGAGGAAGGAGTCCTTGCTGAGGGTTTCAGTCATGTCGAGTTCGGGTCCAGGACCACCTTGTGGGCCTCGCCGGCGTCGAGGAGGCGGATGCCCTCCTCGAAGGCGGCCAGGGGCAGGCGGTGGGTCACGATGTGATGGAGGTCGAGGCCGGAGCGCAGGAGCTCCAGCATCCGCTCCCAGGTGGCGAACATGCGCCGTCCGACGACGCCGCGCAGGGTCAGGCCCTTGAAGATCACGCGCCGGCTGAAATCCGGGATCACGAGGTCGTTGCGCGCCGGGATGCCGAGGTGGATCATCTCCCCGGCCGGGTACAAGGCCTCGAGGCCGTCGTGGATGGCGCTGGCCGCGCCGCTCATCTCCAGGACCACGTCCGGTCCCCCTTCGGTCAGGCCGCGAATGCGCTGGATCATGTCCGAGCGGTCCCCCTCCAGGGGATTCAGGATGTGGACCGGGACGCCGCCCGCCAGCCCCTGCGCCCAGCGACGGGCACGCTCCAGGTGCCCCGCCTGGACTTCGGTGATGACGAGGCTGGCAGGCCCCTCGAACTCGCAGACGGCGGCGGCCATGGCGCCGATGGCGCCGTAGCCGCTCACCAGCACGTGCCGCCCGCGCACCCCGGAAGCAGCCTGGACCGTATGCACGGCGTTGCCCAGGGCGTCCAGGAAGGCACCGATCTCGGGCGGCACGGTCTCCCGATCCAGGCGCACGAGGTTCGAGGCCGGCACCACGACCCACTCGGCGAAGGCGCCGTCGCGGCCCAGGCCGGCGATACGCGTCCGCTCGCAGACATGGTGGTTGCCGGTCCGGCAGGCGCGACAGCGGTTGCACACGATGTGCATCTCCGCCGAGACGTAGTCGCCGGGACTCCAGCCCTCGACTCCCGTCCCCAGGGCGTCCAGGGTGCCGCAGAACTCGTGGCCGATGACGACCGGCGGTGCCATCTCGGCGCGGATGGACTCGTCCCAGTGGTAGATGTGGCGGTCGGTCCCGCAGATGGCGGCGCGCTCGACGCGGATCCGCACCTCACCCGGTCCGGGCTCGGGGACGGGGAGGTCTTCGTGGAAGCGGACGGCCCGGGGCTCGGGCCGTTCCATGAGGATGGCGTGCAAGGGATTCCTCCTGGGAAGGGCCCCGGATTCTAGCCCAACCCCGCTCTCGGGAATCCGTAGGCTGTGGCCGGCATGCGACTCGTCCAGACGCTCGTCGCCCTCGCCCCGCTCTTGAGCGCCGCCCTGCCGGCACAGTGAAGCGGGTGAAAGACTCCCGGCCTGCCGGTCGGCAGGCCTCAGGAGATGGCTCTGGCCCCGGAAGGGGCCGGCTGGAGCCTGCAGCTCGGGCTCTACCAGACCTCCTCGGACCGCCTCTACACGGGCAGCCGGGAGGTTCCGAACCCCGGCGTGGAGACACGCTTCCAGCGCGTGAACCTGCGCCTGGCCTTCGACGTGGACGCCGAGGAAGGCGTCCGGGGCTTCGTCCAGCTGCCCTGGACCGATATCCGCTACCGCCAGCCGGGCAGTCCCGACCTGGAGCGCAGCGGTCT
>JALUUN010000295.1 GCA_027021325.1 Planctomycetota bacterium | reverse complement strand
GGCGCCCCGGCCCTGGCCGCGGCCCTGGAGAAGGCCTGCCGGGCGGGCGGCGTGGAGATCCGGACCGGCGCCCGCGTCGCGCGCCTCGCGGTGCGCGACGGGCGGGTCGCGGCCGTGGTTCTCGAGGATGGATCGGACCAGGAGGTGAGGGAGGTGTACCTGGCCTCGGACTGGAAACGCGGCCTTCTCGAACTCCTGGAACCCGGCGCTCTCTCCGTCGAGGAGGAGGAGCGGGTGGCGGCCTTCCGGACGCGGGGCAGCCTCGCCGTCCTCGACCTCGCCCTGGAGGCGCCTGTGGACTGGGCCTCCCGGCCCGGCGAGCGCTTCGAGGCGCTGCGGACGGGTGAGGACCTCGTGACCCTGGAACAGGCCGCCGACGCCCTGAAGTACGGCCAGCCCTCCGGCCGGCCCTTCCTGGAGATCCGGATTCCGACCCTCGCCGGCGCGGGCCAGGCGCCGCCCGGCGGGCAGGTTCTCACAGCCCTGATCCACTTCGTGCCCGAGAATGCCGGCGAGGGGGTGCGCGAGGCGGTCCAGGGCCGGGCCCTGGAGACCCTGGAGGAACTCGCTCCGGGCCTCCAGGCGCGGATTGCCGGCCTGCGTCTGCGCCTGCCCGCGGACCTGGAAGCGGAGTACGGCCTGAGTGGCGGTCATCTCTTCCACGGCGAGCATGCCCTGGACCAGCTCGGCCCGCTGCGCCCGGGAGCCCTCTTCGCCGGCCACCGGACTCCGGTCGAAGGGCTGGTCCCCTGTTCGCCGGCGACCCATCCCCTGGGCGGGCTCTCCCTCCTCCCGCCCTGGCACGCGGTCCGTTCCCGGGCGGTGGTCGAGGCCGGCGCCTGAGGCTCAGAAGCGGAACTCGGCCTCCAGCTGGAAGCCGCGGGCCTCGATCCGCCGCCCGTCCATGCGCTGGATCTCGTCCTGCAGGAGGAGCCGGAGGTCCCAGTCCCGGCCGCCCAGGGCGAGGCCCAGGCTGGCGCGGCGCTCGGTCCAGGGATCGGCCGGATTCCACAGGCCGGGGGCCGCACCGGGCCGCGCCTCCTCGGGAGCCAGGGCCTCGGGCTGCCAGCCCAGGAGCAGGGCCGGCCCGCCCAGGGGCAGGCGCAGGGCGCTGCCGGTGAAGGAGGGGCCGCCTTCCAGGAAGAGGGCCGGGGGCGCCGGGGAGGCGCGCGGCAGGAATCCCTCCAGATCCGGAGGCCCGGCGGCCTGGGCCCCCAGGGGGGCCATCCAGCAAGCGGCCAGGAGCCCACCGGCGATCGCACGAGGAATCCGTCCCATACCCTTCCACCCCCTATCGGCTCCGAGTGCCGGTGGCCTGATGCCGCGAGGCCGCCGCTCCCGGACCCTTCGCGGCGGAAAAGACCTCAGGCGGGAAGGGGGGCCCCGCCGGCCAGGGCCCGGAAGCGCTGGAACAGGTGGCCGGCGTCGTGGGGCCCGGGCGCCGCCTCGGGGTGGTACTGGACCGAGAACACCGGCAGTTCGCGGTGGCGCAGCCCCTCGACGGAACCGTCGTTGCCATTGCGGTGGGTGATCTCCAGGGCCGTGCCTTCGAGGCTCCGGGGGTCCACCGCGAAGCTGTGGTTCTGGGAGGTGATGTCCACCCGGCCGCTCTCCACTTCGATCACGGGGTGATTGGCGCCGTGGTGGCCGAACTTCATCTTCCGGGTCTGCGCCCCGAAGGCGTGGGCGAGGATCTGATGGCCGAGACAGATGCCCAGGACCGGCAGCCCGGCCTCGGCGAGGCGCCGGACGCCGGCAGGGATCGGCTCCAGGGCGGCCGGGTCGCCGGGGCCGTTGCTCAGGAAGACGGCAGCGGGCCGGCGCTCGAGGATCTCTTCGGCAGGCGTCGCCGCCGGGAAGACCGTCGGCGCGAAGCCGGCCTGGACCAGACAGCGGAGGATGTTGCGCTTGACGCCGAAGTCGAGGACCGCGAGGGGAAGGGCGGGTGCCGGCGGTGCGGCCGGGAGATGGGGGAAGGGGGCGTCGGCGGGGAGCGGCTCGGCCCAGTCGTAGCCCTCGGTGCAGGTCACCTCCTGGACGAGGTTCCGGCCCTCCAGGGGCGGCACCGCGGCGGCCTTGCGTGCCAGGGAGGCGGGATCGAGGTCGTGGGTGCTGAGGACGGCGCGGAGCGCGCCGCGGGTGCGCAGGAGCAGGGTCAGGGCGCGGGTGTCCACGCCGTCGATGGCCGGGACCTCCCGTTCCTGCAGGTAGGTGCCGAGGTCCAGGTCCGCCCGCCAGGAACTGGCCCGGGGGGAGATCTGGCGCAGGATCAGGGCCTCGGCCCAGCAGCGGTGGGACTCGTCGTCGGCAAGGGCAATGCCATAGTTCCCGATCTGGGGATAGGTCATGACCACGCCCTGGCCGCGGTAGGAGGGATCCGTGAGGATCTCCTGGTAGCCGGTCATGGCGGTGTTGAAGACCAGCTCGAAGCCACGCTCGCCGGGGGCGCCTACGGAGCGTCCCGGGAAGGCGGTACCGTCCTCGAGGACCAGCAGGGCGGGGAGGAAGTCGCCCATCGGGGCGGGATCCTAGCAGGCCCGCCTCAGCCGTCCTCCTGCTCCCGGTACCAGCGCAGCCAGTCCATTTCCCGGGGGCCGGGGTTGCGGCCTGTGAGGCGCCGCAGGGAGCGCATCACCGCCCGGGTGGTCGTCGTCGAGTGGATGCGGACGTCCAGAAGGGCGCCCTCCATGGCCACCCGGACCACGGGATCGGCGATCACCGCAGCCTGGGCCACCTGGACGTCGAAGTCCCCGACGTAGCTGATCTGGCGGCCCACGAAGATGTGGCTCGCCGGGGGCCGGCGGGTCCGGGCGGCCTGGGCCAGGGCCAGGATCAGAGGGCGGACGGTCTCCTCGGGGCTTCCGAACTCGCCCAGGTACTCCGCTGCGTGCACCCGTTCCTCTTCCCGGTCCCCCTTCCAGAGGGCCACGGTCCAGCGGCCCAGGGCCCGGGCCGGTTGCAGGGCGTGGACCGCCTCGGCGCAGGCCCGCCGGACCTCCGGGCGGGGATCCAGGAGGCTGGCCTGGACCAGGGGGATCTCCAGGTCGCGTTCGCCCTGGCGGGCGGCGACCCGGGCGGCGGCGCGGCGCCGCGGGGCGGGCCGGTCGCGCAGGGCGCGGCGCAGCTCCGCCAGGCCGATGCGCGCTCCCGTCGAGGCCCCCGGACGCCCCAGGAGGCTCTCGAGCTCGCCGGTCCAGAGGGCGGCCTGGACGGGGTCGGCCCCGGGGATGCCCTCCCACAACCATTCCACCGCCGCCTCGCGCTCCAGACCCTCCGGCGTGCTCCGCAGCCGCCGCCCCCAGGCTTCGAGCTCGGTGAGGGCGGCCGAGGCGTCCCCCCCGGGATGCGCCTGGATCCAGGCCCGGGTCCCGGCGGCGAGTTCCCCGAGGAGGCCGCGGGCGGAGACGTGGGCAGCCCAGGCTCCCAGATCGGCGTCGCGAAGCCGGCGGACCCGCTCCGCCTCGCGGGAGGCGTCCTCCACCTGGGCCACCGGATCGCGGGAGGCGTCCAGCCGGCCCCAGGGCGTGACCAGGAGGCGGTCGCCCGGGGCGGTCCCGGGGCCGCAGGGGACGCGCCGGCCGGAGGCCAGGACCGCCACCCACGCGGGCGGCGGGGCTTCCTGGGCCGGAACCTGGATGAGAAGGCCGAGAGCGAGGATCCAGGGCATGGCGGGTCGGGGGCCGGGGGAAGGGCCTCCGTCCACCCTACCCCGGGCAGGGCCTCCGGAATCCTCCGGGGACCCGGATCTGTCACATGTCGCCGGCCTCGCCGGACCGGACCCGGCGGAGGATGCGGGCGGCGGCCACGGCGGCCCCGAAACCGTTGCCGATGTTGACCACGGTGACCCCCGGGGCGCAGGAGTTCAGCATGGCGAGGAGGGCTGCGAGCCCCCCCCAGGAGGCGCCGTAGCCGACCCCGGTGGGAACGGCGATCACCGGGGCCGGGAGCAGGCCGCTCGCCACCGAGGCCAGGGCCCCTTCCATGCCGGCGCAGACGATCAGGACCTCGGCGGAGCGGAGCTCGGGGAGGAGCTCCAGGAGCCGGGCGAGGCCGGCGACGCCCACATCCGCGTGCAGGACCGAGGCGAGCCCCAGGAAGGCCAGGGTCTCCCGGGCCTCCTCGGCTACCGCGAGGTCGCTGGTCCCTGCGGCCAGGATCTCGACCCGGCCGGATCCCGCGGCGGCCGGAGCCTCACCGGCGCGGAGGGTCCGGGCCCGCGGGTTCCAGCGGGCGCCGGGCAGGCGGGCGGCCAGGGCTTCGCCCCGCTCCCGCTGCAGGCGGGTGACCAGGACCCGGCCGTGGGTGGCGAGAAGATTCCGGGCGGCCTCCAGGATCTCCGCGTCCTCCTTGCCGGGGGCGAAGACGACCTCCGGGATGCCGGTCCGGAGCTCGCGGCCGGTGTCCAGGCGCAGGGCGGGCGGGCCCTCGCCCTCCGGAAGAAGGGGCAGGCCGAGGATCCGGCGCAGGACTTCCTCGGGATCGCCCTCGCCCCGGGCGAGCTCCTCCAGCCAGCGGCGCAGGATCTCCGTCTCCATGCTCAGCGCGCCCGGGCGTCGAGGAGGAGGTCGTCCACCCGGCCCGCCTCCAGGAGGGCATGGCCGAGACCGGCGACCATGACGGCGTTGTCCGTGCAATGCTCGGGCCGGGCGAAGGCGACCTCGCGGCCCTCGCGGGCGGCGAGGTCCGCCAGGGTCCGCCGCAGGCGCAGGTTCCGCGCCACGCCGCCGCCGACCAGGATGCGGTCGATCCCTTCCCGGTCGCAGGCGCGCAGGCACTTGCGCGCCAGGGTCTCGGCGACGCAGGCCTCGAAGGAGGCGCAGAGATCGGGGATCGAGGCGGCCTCGGGGCGGGTCGGGTCCTCGCGCCGGCCGCCCGGGCCCTTGAGGGTGTAGAGGAGGGCGGTCTTGAGGCCGGAGAAGGAGAACTCCAGGGAGTCGGGCTCCAGGAGCGGGCGCTTGAAGGGGAAGGCCCGGGGGTTTCCCTCGCGGCCGGCCTTCTCGATGGCGGGGCCTCCCGGGTAGGGGAGGCCGAGGAGGGCCGCCGCCTTGTCCAGGGCCTCGCCGGCGGCATCGTCCCGGGTCGAGCCGAGGAGCCGGTGCTCCAGGGGCGACTCCGTCCGGTAGAGGCTGGTGTGGCCGCCGCTGACGATCAGGGTCACGTAGGGGAAGGACCACGCCTCCAGGGACATGAGGGCGGCGTAGGCGTGGGCCTGGATGTGGTCCACGCCCACCAGGGGCCGTTCCCAGGCCCAGGCCAGGGCCTTGGCCGCCGAAAGGCCCACGAGGAGGGAGCCGAGCAGGCCGGGCCGGTGGGTGACCGCCACCGCGTCCAGGTCCCGCGGACCCAGGCCGGCGGCGTCGAGGGTCTCCTGCAGGACCGGGACCAGGGCCTGGAGGTGGCCGCGGCCGGCGATCTCGGGAACCACGCCGCCCCAGGCGGCGTGCTCTTCCACCTGGCTCCGGACCACGGAGGCGAGGACTTCGCGGCCGCCGTGCACCACGGCCGCGGCGGTCTCGTCGCAGGAACTCTCGATGCCGAGGACGGTCCGGGCGGGGCTCAAGACTCCTCCTCCAGGCTGCGGCGGAGCAGTTCCCGGGCGGCCTCCTCGACGGGATCCGGCGGGCCGCTGTAGGCGGCGACGTTCGGGAACAGGCGGTACACCAGTTCCCGGTAGCGCTCCGGCGGCGGATCGTAGCGCAGCCAGGTCAGGAGCGCGGCCTCCTCCTCCCGCGGCCCGGGCAGCCAGAGATCGGGCTCCAGACCGCCGGCGCGGTGGGCGCCGATCCGGCTCTCCAGGATCCGGCCGCTCGGCGTCAGGTAGAAGCCGGCGGTGAACTTGAAGGCGAAATCCCAGTCTTCGTAGCGCAGAACCTGCTGGTACACCCCCTTGCCGTAGGAGGGCTCCCCGACGAGGACGGCGACGCCGTGGTCGCGCAGGGCACCGGCCAGGACCTCGCTGCCGCTGGCGCTGTAGCCGTTGAGGAGAACGACGAGGGGAAGGCTCCGGACCTCGCCGCGCGGCCGGCCGCGGCGCACCTGGAGCGGCCCCTTGCGGCCGCGCAGGGTGCAGACCGCTTCACGCCCGACGAAGGTGGCGGCCACGTCCACCGCCGCTTGGAGGACGCCTCCGGTGTTGAAGCGCAGGTCCAGGATCAGCGCCCGCAGGCCCTGGGCCTCCAGGGTCTGGAGTGCCTCCTCGAACTCCTCGGGGGTGCTGTGGGCGAAGGAGCGGATGTGGATCCTGCCGATGCCCGGTTCCAGCATCTCCACCTTGCCGACGGTGCCCGTGGGCACCGGGGCGCGGCGGACGCGGACCTGCCGGGGGGCGCTCTCTCCGGGACCGAGGACGGTGAGCACCACCTCGGTGCCCGCCGGACCCTTGATGCGCCGTGCCAGCTCCTCGCCCTCGAGGCCCTCGGCGGGGAGGCCGTCCACCTCGAGGATCCGATCCCCGGGACGGATGCCGGCGGCCTCCGCGGGACCGCCGGGGACCGGGTAGCGGACGTGGGCGCTGTCCAGGTTCAGGACCACGCCGATACCGATGAGGCTGCCGCTCGACTCCTCTTCCAGGGCGGTCAGCTCCTCGGGGCCGACGAAGAAGGTGTAGGGATCCTCCAACCCGGCGAGCATCCCTTCCACCCCGCGGTGGAGCAGCCAGACCGGATCCCGGGGTTCCACGTACTCCCCGGCGAGGCGTTCGTGGACCATGCCGAGGACCTGGCCCTCCGGGGTGGTCCAGCTGCGGACCAGGAGCGGCCCGACGACGCCCTCGGCGAGGACCAGTCCGATGCCGGCGAGGAGGGCTCCCACCGCGATTCCGGCCGGGTGGAGGGCCGGTAGCATGCGCCGCGCCATTCGGGCATTCTAGGCCCCATGTCCCGGCCTCGACTCCGTCCGGCAGCCGCCGTCGCCGCCGGCCTCCTCGGTGCCTGCCAGACCGGCCCGCCCTGGGCGCCGCCGGCCTCGATGCGTCTCGTCGAGCTGGAGCACCGTGTGGAGCTGGGGGAACCGGACCCCGCCGGCGGTCCCGTGGACCTCTGGGTCCCCGTTCCCGTGGACGACGCCCACCAGAGCGTGGAGATCCTGGAGCGTCCCGCGGGGGCGGCGCCGGAGGGCCCGGACCGCCATGGCAACCGCTGGTTCCACCTGCGGCTCCTGCCGGCCCCGGCGGCGGCGCCGGCCATGGTCTTCCCGGGGCCGCGGCGCTTCACCTTCCGCTACCGGATCCTCCGTATCCCGGAGCTTGGCGGGGCGGAGGCCGGCGGGCGCGCGCCGGTGGACCGGGAGCTCTACCGGCTTCCCGCGGTCCCCGAGGAGTACCGGGCGGAGCTGGAACGGAGGGCCCGACGCGCCGCGCCGGAGGGGCGCGGGGATCCCTTCGCCGTGGCCCGGGCTCTCTACGACTTCGTCCTGGAGGAGATGGCACCGGGGACCCACCAGCCCGGAGCCGGGAGCGCGGACACGGCCCGCGCCCTGGACGCCCACGCTGGCCTCGCTCCGGACTATGCTGCCCTCTTCGTGGACCTCGCCCGCAGCCGCGGGCTCCCGGCCCGTTTCCATGCCGGCCGTCTGCTCCCGGAGGGCCGGCCGCGCGGCGTGCTCGGGCGGCCCCACGCCTGGGCCTCCTTCGAGGTGCCGGGCTTCGGCTGGATCCCGGTGGATCCCGAACGGGCCGACCGCAGTCCGGGGCGGGCCGAGGCCTGGTTCGGCCGCCTGCCGGCGGACCGCATCCTCTTCACGACCGGGCGGACCCTGGACCTGGAGCCGGTCCAGACCGGCCCTCCGCTCCCCTGGCTGGCCGGGGCCTACGCCGAACAGGACGGCGCCGCCCTTCGGCTCACGGAGATCCTCGAGTTCCAGGACCGGCCGCTCCGGTAGCCGCGACTGTTCTCAGCTCGCCCAGACCGCCGGGTCGGAGGCATCGAGGTTCTCCGGATCCGGGTCGCCGAGCTCGCGCAGGGCCTGGACCGCTTCCTCGTCGGTCGGCGCCTTGCCGTGGAAGGCGTTCGTGTTCTCCATGAAGGAGACCCCCTTCCCGATGATCGTGCGGCAGCAGATCATGGAGGGGCGGCGGCCTTCGCCCCGGGCTGCTTCCAGGGCGCGCAGGAGGGCGGCCGGGTCGTGGCCGTCCACGGTCTGGACGTGCCAGCCGAAGGCCGCCCACTTCGCGGCGAGGTCGCCGGTATCGAGGACCTCGGAGGTCGGTCCGTCGATCTGGATTCCGTTCCAGTCGAGGAGCAGCGTCAGGTTGCCGAGGCCGTCGTGGACGGCGCTCGCGGCCATCTCCCAGGGCTGGCCCTCCTGGTTCTCGCCGTCGCTCGTGACCGCGAAGACGCGGCTGCGCCGTCCATCGAGGCGCTGTGCCAGGGCCATGCCGGCGGCCACGGAGACGCCGTTGCCCAGGCTGCCGGTGCTCATCTCGACGCCGGGCAGGTGGCCGTAGTGGGGATGTCCCTGGAGGCGGCTTCCGAAGCTGCGGAAGGTGGCGAGCTCCTCGACGGGGAAGAAGCCGCGCCGGGCCAGGGCGCTGTAGAGGATGGCGCAGCAGTGGCCGTTGGACAGGACCAGGCGGTCGCGGTCGGGGTGCCAGGGTTCGGCGGGGTCCAGGGCCATCTCCGCGAAGTAGAGGACGGCGAAGAGGTCGGCCAGGCCCAGGGGGCCGCCCGGGTGGCCGCAGCCGGCGGCGTGGACCATGCGGATCACGTCCCGCCGCAGGCGGTTGGCGATGCGTTCGAGCTCCTCGACGGCGGGGGCTCCGGGCGGGGCGGGGGCCGGCTTCATCCGAGCTCCTCCAGGAATTCGCGGGCGACGGTGGCGACGCCCGGTCCGTCCAGACGGTAGTGGCGCAGGAGAGTGGCGGCCGGGCCGCTCTGCCCGAACTCCCCGCGCATGCCGTGGCGCCGCACCGGCACCGGAGCCGGCGAGTCCGCCACCACACCGCACACGGCCTCGCCGAGCCCGCCGGTGACCTGGTGCTCTTCGACGGTCAGGAGGCGGCCGCAGTCCCGGGCCAGGGCGAGGAGGGCCTCGCAGTCGAGAGGGGCGAGGGTGTGGCAGTCGAGGACGGCGCACTCGACGCCCTCGGCGGCGAGGAGCTCGGCGGCCTCGAGGCAGGCGGCGACCTCGACGCCGCAGGCGACGAGCCCCAGGTCGGAGCCCTGGCGCAAGAGCCGCGCCTTGCCGAGTTCGAAGGGCGGTCCGCCCTCGAGGACCGGCGTGGCGGCGCGGCTGACGCGCATGTAGGCCGGTCCCTCGAAGGCGGCCAGGGCCTCGACCGCGGCCTCGGTCTGCGGGCCGTCGGCCGGGACGACCACGGTCATGTTCGGGAGCACGCGCATGCAGGCGAGATCCTCCAGGGCCTGGTGGCTGGCGCCGTCCTCGCCGACGGTGATGCCGGCATGGCTGGCGACGACCTTCACGTTGAGGTTCGGCACGCACACGGACTGCCGGATCTGCTCCCAGGCCTTGCCGGCGGCGAACATGGCGAAGGAAGAGGCGAAGACCGTCTTGCCGCAGAGGGCGAGGCCGGCGGCGTGGCCGATCATGTTGGCCTCGGCGACACCGCGGTTGAAGAAACGCTCGGGGAAGGAGCGAGCGAAGAGGGCGGTCTTCGTGGAGCCGGACAGGTCGGCGTCCAGGACCACCACGTCCTCGCGGACATGACCGAGGCGCTCCAGCGCCCGGCCGTAGGCTTCGCGGGTGGCGATCTTCTCCATGGCGGCGGGCCCCGGGGCCCGCGGGCATTGGAGCAGGGCGGCCCGCCTGCGGGCAAGGGAGCCCTCCCCAGGGGCGGCGGCGGGCGCTACCCTGCTCCCCGGTCCGGGCGCCCGCGCCCGTCCCGAGCGGCCATGACAGCCCTTCAGGTCACCGTCCGCCGCCCCTTCTGCGCCGCCCTCCGCCTGGCCCTCCCGGACCTGGACGAGGAAGGCAACCGGGCGCTCTACGGGGTCTGCGCCAGTCCCCACTACCACGGCCACGACTACCTCCTCGAGGTCACCGTGGAGGGGCCGGTGGATCCGCGCACCGGGCTGGTCGTGGACTTCCTGGCCCTCCAGGGGCTCGTCGAGGAGCAGCTGGTCCGCCCGGTGGACCACCGCAACCTGAACACCGACGTCCCCTTCCTCCAGGGCCGCGTCCCGACGACCGAGAACCTGCTGCTGGCCTTCCGGGAGCGCCTCGAGCCGCAGCTTCCCCGGGGCCTGCGTCTGCTGCGGATGCGGCTCCAGGAGAGCCGCGACCACTGGGTGGAGCTGGACCTCAGCCGGAACCCATGAGCGACGAGACCTTCGAGCCCGACCTCCGGGAGCTGGTGCGGGAACTGCTCCTGCTGCTCGGGGAGGATCCCTCGCGGCCGGGGCTGCGGCGGACGCCTGTTCGGGTGGCGCGGGCGATGCGCGACCTCACCCGCGGCTACGAGGAAGACCTCACCGAGGTCGTCAATGGTGCGGTCTTCGAGGAGGAGGTCTCGGAGATGGTCCTGGTCAAGGACATCGAGTTCTATTCCCTCTGCGAGCACCACCTTCTGCCCTTCTACGGCAAGGTGCACGTGGCCTACATCCCGAAGGGCAGGGTGATCGGCCTCAGCAAGCTGCCGCGCATCGTGGACATCTTTGCCCGGCGCTTGCAGGTCCAGGAGCGCATGACGGTGCAGATCGCCGAGGCGGTGGAGCGGGTCCTGGAGCCGGCCGGGGTTGCGGTGGTCGCCGAGGCCGCGCACCTGTGCATGATGATGCGCGGGGTGGCCAAGCAGTCGAGCGTCACGACCACCTCCTGCATGCTCGGCGGCTTCCGCGAGGACCCGCGGACACGCTCGGAGTTCCTGGCCCTCGTGGGAAGCGACACGCGCCTGCGCTGAGACGCCCCGGGCCGGGGCCCTGTCCGGTGGTCTCGGGATGTTCCTCAGGGCCGCGGCGCAGGATCTCGCCAGAGCCCGGCGGCGGCCGTAGACTCGGGGAGGCGTTCCCCTCAGCGCCCTT
>JALUUN010000294.1 GCA_027021325.1 Planctomycetota bacterium | reverse complement strand
GCGCCGCGGTCCAGCCAGGCCCGCGCCCCGTTCTCCTGGCCCTCGCCGCGCAGCCAGTGGCCGAGGAAGCGGGCGAGCACCCGCTCCAGCTCCGCGGGCTTGGGCTCGGGAGCGGCGTCCAGGCGCCGCTGCACCAGGAGGAAGGCGCTCTCCCAGGCCTCACGCTCCTCCAGGGCCGAGAGCGCCGCCCGCAGGCGGTCGCCGTCCTCCCCCACCAGGGGCTCGAGGACGTTCAGGTAGACCGCCTGCAGGGAGGCGGGCAGGCCGTAGCGCCCGTCCCGCATGGGCGGATGGTCCAGGAGCCAGGCGAAGCCCGCTCCCCCTTGCAGGGCACCGAGGGCCTCGAGGACCGCCTGCGCCAGCTCCTCCTCCAGCCCCTGCTGCAGGAGCCCGCCCAGGGCCGGGGCGCTCTCGGGCAGGCCGAGTTCGCCCAGGCTCAGGACCGCGCGGTGGCGCAGGTCGAAACTCTCGCGCTTCTCGGGCGGGACGCCGGCGCCGGCGAGGTGCTCCAGCTCCTGGCGCACCTGGTGGACCACCGGCGGGATCTCGGGCACCGGGTCGGTCGAGGCCGGCTCCCCCGGCGAGGGCGCCACCGCCAGGCCGCGGTGGCGGATGATCTGGGTGACGGCGCGCATGGCGCCCAGGCGGTCGCGCTCGGGGCGGGCGGGGTCGCGCAGGCGCGCGAGCAGAAGGCCCAGCTGGCTGCGCCCGCCGACCTTCCCGACCACGGTGTAGAGGACCGCGCGGATGTCGGGATGGATCTCGCGCTCCAGGGCCGGCACCAGGAGCTGCTGCTCGGCGGTGTCCGAGACCGCCGCCGCCTCCGGCGGGAAGTGGGCGGCGTAGGCGCGGACCACGGAGAGGCGCAGGGCGTCGTCGCCGTAGCCGCGCTCCGGTGTCGGGTGACGGGCGGCGTAGTGGTCCAGGAGTTCCTGGCGCAGGCGGTTGCGGACGCGGTCGTCCGGCGGCAGACGGCGCAGGGCCTCGGCGGCGGTGCGCCGCTCCTCCGGCGGCCCGGGCCGGGCCACCGCCCGGAGCAGGAGACCGGCCGCCCGCTCCCGGGGCAGGAGTTCCGGGGTGAGCTGGTGGAAGAGGACGCGGAGTCCGGCGACGTACTCGCGCTCCGCCGCCCGCGCCCAGGAGTCCTGGAAGGCCTCCAGGCGCGGGCCCAGGCCCTCCAGGATCTCCCGGCGGCGGCCCGCCTCGGCGGCGGCGAAGCGTTCCAGGGCGGCGCGCCGGACCTCGGGCAGGTCGGACTGCAGGGCCTCGACCACCGCCCCCGGGTCGCCGGCCAGGAGCCGCGCCCAGACCGCCGCCTCCTGCTCCTCCCGGTGGCGCAGCCAGAGCGCCATCCACTCCCGGGGCGGGGCGTCTCCCACGACCTCGCGCCAGGCGTCCAGATCGGCGCGGTCGCGGAAGCGCGCGCCGGTCAGGCGCCAGAGGGCCTCGCGGGCCAGGGCGCCCACCTCGGGAGCCGTGAGCAGGCTCGCCAGGGGATCCAGGAGTTCGTGCAGGCCGAGCCTGCCGGCGAGGAGGCAGGCCGCCCGGAGCGCGGGGCGGTCCGACTCGGTGCTGCCTTCGAGGGCCTCGCGGACGCGGGCGACGACCGCGGCGTGGTCGCGGCGCAGCTCCGCCTCCCAGGCGCGGCCGAGGGCTTCCTCCTCCAGCCCCAGGCGGCGGGTGAGGCGGAAGAGGATGCGGCTGCGGGCCTCGGCGTCTTCCAGGGCCGCGACGGCCGCAAGCAGGGTCTGCCAGTCGGCGGCCCGGGCCTCGGGGGCGTCCTCTTCGCCGTCCAGGAGCCGCGTCCAGGCGGCGGCGGCCTCCGCGGCCTCGGCCAGGGCCGGCGGCGGCGCGGGGGGATCCTGACCCGGCGTCCCGGGATGGGGAAGGCAGAGGATCAGGAGTCCGGGCCACACGCAGGAAGATCCTAACAGGCAGGCGCTCTTCCTTCCTCGGCCGAACGGACGCCCCGCCTTCGGCCCTTCGCGCCGCCCCCCGCTCCACCGGCGGCGGGCCGCGTTCAGGACGCTGCGCCGGCCGGACCGCGCCCGCAGAGCGGCGCGGCCAGGCGGTCGAGGCGCTCGAGGATCTCCTCGAAGGGGCCGGCGGTGTCGAGGAAGCGTCCCGAGGCGGCGCGTTCGTAGAGCCCGCGGCGGCGCTCGAGGATCCCACGCACCTCCTCCTCCAGGGGAAGCGCGGTGAGCGGCGGGCGGCCGCTTCCCTCCTGGCGCCGGACCAGGACCTCGACGGGCGCAAGCAGGGCCACGACCGCCGGCCAGGCGGCGAGGGCCGCGACGCTTCCCGCATCCTCCACCACGCCGCCGCCCAGGGAAAGGACCGCCCGCTCGCGCCCGAGCCACTCCCGGAGCAGGGCCGCCTCGGCGCGGCGGAAGCCCGCTTCGTCCTCCGGCAGCCAGGCGGCGAGGGGCCGGCCGTGGCGCTCCT
>JALUUN010000293.1 GCA_027021325.1 Planctomycetota bacterium | reverse complement strand
GCGGGATGCCGGAAAGCAACCCCTTCCCTGGTCCGACCTTCGGATACATGCGGCTCGTGGACCCTGCCGGATCGCCGCTGTCCCTGCAGACCGACGCCAGCGGCATCTACCAGGACACTCTCGAGATGAGCCGATGGCCCTCTGGTCAGGGCGTCCAGTTCCTGGAGCAGACCGCGGCTGCGGGAATCTGGAGCAACGCCGTGTTCCTGACGACTCCCTGACCCGGAGAAGGGAACCCAGTCGGCCCGGACCGCCCAGAGGCCGTCCGGGCCGTTGCCGCGGTGGCCGAGGTTGCGGCCGCCTGGAGGGACGTGTCATGGCCTGCCCGGCGTGATCCGAGGCGGGCCGTAGAAGACCGGCCCCCGCGGGCGCCATGGCCGGCGCCCGCGGGGGCCGGTGCTCTGCGCTCAGCGCTGCTGGGCGTTCCTCTTCTCCGGCGGCCGGCGCAGGCCGAGGAGGTAGTCGACGAGATCGTCCTTGTCCTGCTCGCTCAGGCCGGCGAGGTTGCCATGGGCCGGCGCGCCGGGATCGTAGATCGCCGGATCCAGGACGTCCCGAAGGGTGGCGGCGCGGCCGTCGTGGAGGTAGGTGGGCCGTTCCCAGAGGCCAAGCAGGGTCGGGGTGTTCAGGGTGCGGCCGGTGCCGACGTCGTAGAAGCCGTTGTCCGTGAACCAGGGGCCTGCGTGGCAGGCGCTGCAGCCGGCCGATCCGAAGAACAGGGCTTCTCCGCGGCCTCCGGAGGCGTCGGGGAAAGGATTGGGGCCGGGGACCAGAGTGCGTTCATAGAAGACCATGAACTGGGCGACGTCGGTGTGCACCACACCATTCGCCGGCGGCACGTCGTGAATGTCCAGGGCCTCGAGGTTGAAGTCGAGCAAGGACGGGACATCGCCCTCCCACGCGAGCGGCAGGGTGACGCCGCTGAAGCGGGCCGAGGGGTGCCGCTCCGGGCCCTGGTCCGAGTCCGGGTCGAAGGGATCCGGGGCCGAGTCGTAGATCATCCGCAGGTCGCTGTGGCCGTCCGGATGGCAGGTGGCACAGGTGAAGTCCTCCTGCCCCCGCCGCCAGGCCGCCAGGGTGTGGAAGTAGCGCTCGCCGTTCTGGCGGGTCGTGAAGTTGACCGCCGGCGGATCCTGGAAGGCGGTGATCGGCACCCCGACCTCGTTCAGGACGATCTCGCCGACGACGCCCCATCCGTCCGGGAAGCGCCGGACGTCTATGAGAGTCCCGCGCAGGAAGGAGGCGGCCAGGATGCGCTCGGGGCCGACGATCACCAGGTCCCGGGTGTTGGCGTAGATCTCCAGCCCGCTCGGGGCCCAGGCGCCCGGCAGATGGCCGGCCTGGAGCATGCGCAGGCTCACCGTCTCGTCCGTGGCCATGCCGCTCTCGTGGATGTGGATCGAGCTGTCGCCGGCACCGGTCCAGGCGATCAGGGAGCCGCCGTTCAGGACGTCGAGGCCGCTGTAGTCCGCGCCCCGGTCCACCCAGAGCCGGGTGCTCTGGAGCGTGGAGGGATCCACGCTGGTCACGACGTTCTCGATGTCGGTCTGGTCGTCCTGGATCAGGGGCACGCCGTTGTGCAGGCTCAAACCGGAGCCGCCGTGGTTCGTCACCAGGATCTCGGTGTCCGTGGCCTCGACATCCTCGGGACGGCTGCCGATCCAGACGCGGCCGACCTCCTGGCCGAGATCCGGGTCGAGAACGCTCAGGTCGAAGCTCGCGCGGTTGCCCACGTAGAGGCGTCCGTCCGGCCCCAGGGCCATGGGGCCGGGCTGCCGGCCGGCGGCGATCGCGGGCGGATCGGCCGCCGCCCAGTCGGCCTCGAAGACGAGGACCTCGTCGAAAGCCTTGTTGCTCACGTACCAGCGCTGCCGGACCGGATCCCACACGACGTCCTGGCAGTAGAGGGGCACGGAGACCGTGCGCGTGATCACGCCCGCCGCCGGGTCGAGGAGGGCGAGGAAGGTGTCGTGTTCGTGGACCACGACCGTGCCGGCAGCCGTGGCAGCCACCTGGATGGGGCGGCGGCCGACGCCGTCGGCGGCCGTCAGGTTGCGCACCGCGGGCGGGTCCTGCGCCAGGTCCACGATGGCCACGCTCCGGTCCTTGCGGCCGGCGGCCACGACGAAGCGGCCATCGGGCGTCAAGTCCACGGAGGCGAGACCGCGCAGGCGGACGCCGGGCTCCTGGACGCCGGTGGCGTCGGGCGGAGGAAGAATCAGGACGGCAGAGAAGCCGGCCAGGAGAAGGAAGAGAAGGGAGCGCATGGACGACTCCGTGCTACGGGGGAGGGGAGAGAACGGAAGGGGGAGACGGAACCTCCAAGAGGATGACCGGGCGGTGCCCGCTGAGGTTCCCCGGACCCGGTGAGGAACGGACGCTTCAGTCCAGAAAAAGCCGTCCAGGCCCGGCTGCCGGTGGCCGGACGAAGCTTCGGCGTCCCCCTCCTACGGGGA
>JALUUN010000292.1 GCA_027021325.1 Planctomycetota bacterium | reverse complement strand
CCGGGCTGGGGGCAGCGGCCCTGACCGGGGACCGGGGGCTGCTGCCGGTCCGCGGCCAGATCCTGCGCTATCCCCTTCCGGCGGGCGGCGGGGAGCCGGAGTTCTACGTGGACGACAGCCACCCGGAAGGGCTCCTCTACGCCCTTCCGCGGACCGGCGAATGGCGGGTGGGCGGCACCTGGGAGGAGGGGGAGGCGGAAGCCCGGACGCGGCCGGAGGATCTGCTCGCGATCGAGGCCCGCGCCCGCTCCGCTCTGCCCTTCCTCGCCGGCCTCCGCCCCCTCGGCGCCGAAGCCGGGATCCGGCCCTGGCGGGCGGAGGTGCGCCTGGAGGCCGAGCCCCGCCGCGGCGGTCTCCTGGTCCACAACCACGGCCACGGCGGAGCCGGCGTGAGCCTGGCCTGGGGTTGCGCCCGGGAGGCGGCGGAGCGCGTCCTTGCGGCCCTGCCCTCGGCCCCCGGAATCCGCTAGGATCCCTTCCCCTCGCGCCCCCGGGAGCGCGCCGGCCCGGGCCGGCGCCGTCCGACGAGAGCGGGCGCGGTGTTCTTCCCCACGTCCCCACAGCCCACCGCGCCACGGAAATGATCTCGGGAGAGCTTCTGCTTGGAGTCTCGGGAGGTGCCGTCACCGGACTCCTCCTCGGCTACTTCATGTGGAGGCAGTCCCGGGACCGGGCGGGCTTCATCTACCAGACCCGCGCCGACCAGGTGCGGCAGGAACTGGCGGACCTGGAGGAGGAGCACGACCGCCTGCGCCAGGAGTACGAGACCGTCCGCGAGAACCTCGCCGCCGCCGGCCGTGCCCAGCGCCGCTGGCACGAGGAGAAGCAGGAGCTGCAGCGGGCCCTGCAGAAGGCCGAGGCCGAGGCCGCGCGCCTGGGCGAGGAGATGGCGGCCCTGCGCGAGGAGATCTCGACGATCGACGCCGAGCGCGACTCCTACGAGGCGCGCCTGGAGGAGCGGCGCCAGGCCCTGGAGCGCCTGGAGGCCGAGAGCCGGGAGCTGCAGGAGCACCTGCAGGAGAAGGCGCGGCTGCTGGAGGAGGAGGCCGCGGCGCGGCGGGCCCTGGAGGAGCGCCTGGAGGAGGAGCGCGCCCGGGCGCGGGGCGAGGCCGAAGCCCTGGCCGCGGAGGCGGAGGCCCGGATGGAGGCCCTGCGCCGGGAGGGAGAACAGGCACTGCGCGCCCGTCTCGAGGCCGAGGCGGCCGAGCGTTTCCGCCTGCGCGAACTCCTGAGCCGCCGCGACGCCCGTCTCCTGGAGCTGGAAGGAGAACTCGCGGCCGCGCGGGATCGGGCGGATCTCCTGGCCCGCGACAGCCGGGCGGAGGTCCAGGCGCTGGAGGAGCGCCTGGCCTCGGTGCGCGAGGAGGCGCGCCGCGCCCTCGAGGACGCGAAGGCCGAGGCGGAGCTCGAGCGGGAGGCGGCCGAAGAGGAGGCCGCCCGGCGCCTGGAGGAGGCCCGCCGGGCCCTGGAGGAGGCGAAGGCCGGGGCCGAGGAACGCCTCCGCGGTCTGGAGGAACAGGCGGCGGCGGAGAAGGCGGCCCTGGAGGCCGAGTGGGCCGAGCGCCTGGCCCGGCGCGAGGAGGAGCTGCGCGCCGAGGCGGCGGCCCTCGAGGAGTCGGCGGAGGCGCGCCTGCGCGACCAGGCCGCGGCCCTGGCCGCCCGCGAGGAGGAGCGGGCCCGGGAAGCCGCCGCCCGCGAGGAGGAACTCGGACGGCGCCTGGCGGCCCTCGAAGAGGAACTGGGCGAGGCCCGGGAGCGGGGCAACGCCGCCCGCGAGCGGGTCGAGGCCCTGGAGGCGGAGCTGGCCTCGGTCCAGGAGCAGCGTGCGGCCGAGCGCGACGAGGCCGCCGGCCGTCTGCGCGAGCTGCGCGGCCGCCTCGCCGAACTGGAAGGAGAGCGCGACGGGCTCGCCGCCGAACTCAAGGTCGCGCGCAAGGAGCAGGAGATCCTGGAGCGGGGCCACGCCAGCGAACTCAAGGCCGCCCAGAAGGCCGCCGCCGCCCGCGAGCGGGAACTGGAGCTGGAACTCAAACTCGCCCGGCGCGAGGCCGAGGCCGAACGCAAGGCCCTGGAGCGCGAGCTGGCCGGGCTGCGCAAGGAGGCCGAACGCGCCGCCGCCGACCTCGAGGAGCTGCGCGCCGAACTCCAGAACAGCCGCCAGCAGGTCCTGGAGCAGTCCTTCGAGATCCGCCGTCTGCAGGCCGAGGCGCGGCGTCCGGCCGAGCCCGACGACCTGCAGCAGATCAAGGGGATCGGACCGAAGATCGCCCAGGCCCTGGCCGAGCACGGCATCACGAACTTCGTGCAGATCGCCGAGTGGTCCAAGGAGGACGTGGCGGAGTGGGCCGCGCGCCTCGGCGTCCACCCCTCGCGGATCCTGCGCGACGGCTGGGTGCAGAGCGCCCGCCGCCTGCACAAGAAGGCCCACGGCCGGAGCGCCCGCGCCTGAGGAGAGGGCTCAG
>JALUUN010000291.1 GCA_027021325.1 Planctomycetota bacterium | reverse complement strand
CCGTGCGCCTGGAGCCCAGCCGCCTGCAGTGGCACGCCGCCACCGCCCTCCTCCTGCGGGCCAAGATCTCCGCCCTCCGGCCCCTCCCCGAGGGCTGGACGGAACTCGTCGCCTGCAGCCTTCTGCAGGCCCGCCGGGTCCTGGAGGAGGGCCTGCCGGGCCTGGCCTGAGGGGACCGGGCTCCTCTCCGGGTAGTATCCTTCGACCAGCGCCGGCCTTCGCGCCGGAAGCTTCTTCCACGCCCGGGCGGGGCCCGGGGCGGTCCCTCATGGCCACCAGCTCCTCCGAAGCCGTCTCCGTTCCCCTCGCCGAGAAGCGGCGGGGGAAGCCGGTGCGTCTCCGGACCTGGCTGCGCGTCTGGCGCACCTTCCGCCCCCTGGCGCGCAAGCACATGCGCTCCTTCTGGGCCTCGACCGTGGCGGCCGCCTTCGTCGTCGGCAGCCGCCTGCTCTTCCCCTGGCCCCTGAAGGCCCTGCTCAAGCCCTGGCTCAAGGCGGACTCGATCCTGCCGGGAAGCGATCCGACGGCCGTCACCCTGGACGCGTCCTGGTCTGAGCATGTCCTGCTCTACGCCGGCGCCTTCCTGGCGATCGTGCTGGTCTTCGGCTACGCCGACTACCGCCAGCGGGTCCACGTGGCGCGCTTCGCCATCGGCTGGGTGCGCGACATCCGCGCCGAGGCCTTTCGCGCCGCCCACCGCCTCGGAAGCACGGATCCGCGGGTGCGCTCCGGCGACATCGTCTCCCGCCTGGTGGGCGACACCGCCCGCCTCAAGGCCGGCCTCAAGGGCTTCCTCGTGCATGTCGCCACGAACGGCATGCTCTTCCTGGGGATCACCGTGGTCCTGCTCTGGGTCTCCCCTCGCCTGGCCTGGATCCAGGCCCTGGGCTGGACCGGCGTCCTCGTGGTGACCGTCATCGGCGCGCGCAAGGTCTATCAGCGCTCCCTGAACTACCGGCGCAAGGAGGGCAAGATCGCCGACCGCATCCAGGAGGCGATCCTGCGCAATCCCCAGGAGGCCTCCTTCACCAAGATGAACTATTCGAGCGGCCAGCACGAGGCGGCCCTGGCCACCATCCAGGGACGGGTGACCTTCGCCGCCCATGTCATCCTGGGCGCCGCCACGGTCGCCGCCCTGGCGGCGGGAATCGCGGGCCTGCGCTCCGGAGCCACCAGCATCGAGGGGCTCTTCGTCTTTGTCATGTACGCCCGGACCATGCACAAGCCCGGCGTGCGCCTCGCCCGCCAGGGCACCCGGTTGGGCAAGGTCGTCGCCTGCGCCGAACGCCTGGAGAAGCTCATCCGGAGTGCCGAGGGCAAGTCGCGGAAGCTGGTGGACGCCCCGCCGCTGCGGACCGGGCTGCGCCTGAAGCGGACGGAGGTCGTGGCCCCCGACGGGCGCCGGGTCCTGGGCCCTCTCGATCTGCGCATCCCCGCCGGCCAGAAGATCCTCCTCAGCGGCCCGGCCGGTTCCGGGAAGACCCTCTTCCTGCGCCTCCTGGCCGGGCGCACGCGTCCCTCGGAAGGCAAGGTGCTCTTCGACGAGCTCAAGGTGCACCGCATCGACCGGCAGCGCCTGGCGGAGCTGGTGGGCCTGGCCGGCGTCCAGCCGAGCTGGATCCGCAAGCCGCTGCGCCTGGTTCTCGGCTTCGCCGAGGGCGAGGAAGGGCGGCGGCAGCTGCGCCGCTGGCAGGAGGCTGGCTTTCTGGGCTTCGTGGACGCCTTGCCTTCCGGGCTGGACACCCGGGTCTCGGTGCAGAGCCTCTCCACCCGGCAGGCCCGGGAGGTGGACCTGGTGCGGCATCTTGCCGCGCCCAGCAGCGTCCTGCTCCTCGACGAGCCCTTCGAGGTGCTGGACGAGCACACCGGGCGGAGCTTCGCCGCCTGGCTCGCCGAGGTCTCGGGCCGCACCGTGGTGATCACCAGCCGCAAGCCGATCTCCGGCCTGCCTTGCGACCGCTGGCTGCGGCTCCGGGAGGGCCGGATCGAGGAGGACCGGAGCCTGGCGGCAGGAGGGAGCGCATGACGCGCGGTGCGACCGGTTTCCGTCTGTCCCGGGGGAGCCGCCTGCGTCTGGCGCTGGTGGTCGGCGTCTACCTCCTGACCGTCGCAGCCTGGTTCCACGCCTTCCCTCTCAAGGACCACTTCAAGCTCCTCGACGTCCTGACCGAGGGCGGCTACTTCCTGGTCGCGGCGGGTTCCTACTTCATCATCCTGAGGCTGGGCCAGCCCCTCCTGGAGTACGGCTGGCCGATCTTCAGCTACGGCCTCCTCATCGACCTCCTGGACGAGTTCACCCTCGACAAGGATTTCTTCAACGACCCCTTCGAGGACGTTTTCAACGGCTTCGGCCTGCTCCTCGTGGCCCTGGGCTTCTATCACGCCTGGCGCCGGCAGGTCGGCGAGATGGAGGCCCAGGAGCGCAGCCGTGAGCGTCTGGCCGCGGAGAAGGAGAGGCTCTCG
>JALUUN010000290.1 GCA_027021325.1 Planctomycetota bacterium | reverse complement strand
CTTCGAGCCTAGAAGGGGGGAACCTTCCCGCCTCCCCGTGCCGAAGGGGGAACCCCCTTCCCTCCGGCGCCGTCCCAGGTTCCGCTGGCGCCTTCTCTTCCACGGGCCGTCCCTCCCGCTTCCATGAGTCCTTCCGAAGTCCCGACCGATCCGGCCGCCGCTCCGGAGGGGCGATCCCTCGCCGCCCGCTTCGGGCGCCAGCTCCATCTGGTCGGCGACGCCGGCGTCGGGGAAGCCGTCGAGCGCGCCCTGCGCTTCGCCCTGCAGCGGCGGATGCTGGATCTGGACCCGGCGGTCATGGCCGGGGTCTGTTCGGACACCCGGAAGCTCTTCCTCCAGGCCCTGCGGCGCAAGGCCACCCGCGTCCGCGGCCTCAGCCAGAGCGAGTTCCTGGCGGCGGTGGAGCGCACCCGGCAGCGCATCCGCCGCGAGCAGGTCCAGACCGAAGTCGAGCTGGAGCGGGTCACGCGCCTCCTGGACGAGCGCAAGCAGGAGATGGAGGCGGAGCAGGACCGGATCCGCGAGGGTCTGGCCCGCGACGGCGAGGCCGCCGACCGCGCCTTCGAGCAGGAACTCCACGAGCTCTTCGGCCGCCACTTCGCCGAGGGCTGGCCGCTGGACCGCCTGGAGAAGGAGGTGCGCAGCCTCACCCTGGCCGCCCTGGACCGGGAGCGCGGGCGGGTCCTGGAGGTCCTCCGCACCCAGCACGCCCGCGAGGTCGAGCAGCTCGAGCGGCGCATCCGCAAGCTCCTCCAGTCCCTGGACCGGCTGGAAAACGAACTCCTTCGCGTGGCGCAGATGAAGGAGGGAGATCCGGGGATTGCCTCGATCTACCGCGTCGTCCAGGGACTCTCGCCCACGGATCCGCGCGCCGACCTCAAGCAGGAGATGATGGCCCGCATCTTCGAGGCCAACGTCGAGCTCCTGGAACACCTGCGCAAGGAATCCCTTCCCAAGGCCGGGTGAGTCCCCGTCCCTCCCGGCGAAGGAAGGCTCAGCGGCGCTACCCTTGCGGCCGATGAAGTCGGAGGCGTCCCGCCTCCCTCTCCGAAACGTCCTTTCGAAGGAACCCCTCACCCTGCCATGACGGATCCCGCTACTCACCCCTCGGGGGAAGGCGCCGAGAAGGACCACGGTGTCCTCTACCTCGGCATCGACCTCGGTACCTCCCGCACCTGCGTCTCGGCGAGCAACGGCGTCCGCGCCTCGGTGCCCTCCGTCGTCGGCTATCCGAAGGACGTGGTGAGCCGGAAGCTCCTGAAGAAGGACGTCCTCTTCGGCGAGGAGGCCATCGAGAAGCGGCTCTCCCTGCACTTCTTCCGCCCGCTCCAGCACGGCGTCCTGAAGGCCAGCGAGGCCGACGGCGACGACGTCGAGGGAAACCAGCGGGCGGCCCGGGACCTGATCATGGAGATCGTCCGGCGGGCGCGGCCGCGCAAGGACGAGCTGATCTACGGCGTCATCGGCGTTCCCGCCCAGGCCTCGATCCGCAACAAGGAGGCCATCCTCGAAGCGGCCCGCGAGTGCCTGGACTCGGTGATGCTCTGTTCCGAGCCCTTTGCCGTGGCCTACGGCCAGGAGATGCTCGACGATGTCCTGGTCATCGACATCGGTGCCGGCACCACCGACCTCTGCCGGATGCACGGCACCATGCCCGAAGACTCCGACCAGGTCACGATCCGCTACGGCGGCGACTACGTGGACGACCAGCTGGCCAGGCTGATCGAGGAGACCTGCCCGGGGGCGCAGTTCACCAAGGAGATGGTGAAGCGGATCAAGGAGCGGCACAGCTCGGTGGCCGACGAGATGGAGCCGGCCGTGGTGCAGCTGCCGGTGGCCGGAAAACCGACTACCTTCGACCTGACGGAGCAGATCCGGACCGCCTGCCGCTCCATCGTCCCGCCCATTGTCGAGGGCCTGCAGCAGCTCATCGCCACCTTCGATCCCGAGTTCCAGGATCGCCTCAAGAACCGCGTGCTCCTGGCGGGCGGCGGCAGCCTGATCAAGGGTCTGGACACGGCCATCGAGCGCGAGATGCACGATCGCCTCGGCGGCGGCCGGGTGGTGCGGATCGAAGAGCCGATCTACGGCGGCGCCGAGGGTGCCCTGCAGATCGCCCACGACATGCCCGAGGAGTTCTGGGAGAAGCTCAAGTAGGCGGCCCGGAGGGACCGCCCGGGACGGCGGGCCCTCAGCCGGGCAGGATCCGCAGGTCCCGGGCCACACGCTCGACGTAGCGGTCGGTCATGCCGGCGATGTAGTCGCAGACCGCCCGGTGCAGGCTGTCGGAGGCGTCGTGGAAGCGCTGGGGCACGGCCTCCGGGCGTTCCAGCAGGGCGTCGAAGAGGTGCTCCAGGAGATCCGTGGCGCGGCGCACATGCCAGTTGACCCGCTCGTCGTAGTACATGTGCTCGTAGAGGTACTCGTGCAGCGCGGCGACCCGGCTCCGCATCTCCGGACTGTGGCCGATCATGCGCCGTGCGGCGGTCTGCGCCTCGCGCGGCGAGCCCGGCCGGTCCTCGGCGAGGCGCCGGCGGGACTCGTCGAGAATGTCCTGGATGGTCAGGCCGAGGAGTTCGTTCGCCGCCCGCCGCCAGAACAGGTAGTTCTCCTCGGCACCGGGGAGCTCGGCGCGTACCTGCCCGCAGGCCCGGGCCCAGAGCTCCAGGTCCTTCTCCATGGCGCGGGGGTCCAGGATGCCGGCGCGGATCCCGTCCTCGACGTCGTGGTAGTGGTAGGCGGTGCTGTCCGCCAGATCCACGAGCTGCGCCTCCAGGAAGGGAAAGCGCAGGCGCTGGCCGGTGTCGGGATCGGCGACCTCCTCGTGCTTCTTCAGGCACTCGAGGACCTCGTAGCTGAGGTTCAGGCCGGGGTAGGCGGGACTGCGCCGCTCCAGGACGGTGACGACGCGCACCGACTGGCGGTTGTGGTCGAAGCCGCCATGATCCTTCATGCGTGCGTGCAGGGCCTCCTCGCCGGCATGGCCGTAGGGCGGATGGCCGAGGTCGTGGGACAGGGCCACGGCCTCGACCAGACCCTCGTTGAGGTCCAGGACGCCGGCCATGGAGCGCGCCACCTGCATGACCTCCAGGCTGTGGGTCAAGCGCGTGCGGTGGTGGTCGCCGACGTGGTTGACGAAGACCTGGGTCTTGTACTCCAGGCGCCGGAAGGCGGTGCAGTGGAGGATCCGGTCGCGGTCCCGCTCCAGGCAGGTGCGCCAGGGGTCCTGGTCCTCGGGCCAGGCGCGGCCGCGGGACTCGGCCGATTTCACCGCCGCAGGGTGCAGGCGGCGGCGCTCCAGCTCCTGCTTCTGCTGCCGGTTCATGCCTCGGCGGGCCCGGAGGCCCGCGGGGGGAGGATAGCGGCCCGCCGGAAGGCCGGGGATTGACGCCCCCCCGGGGCGGGCCTATCCCTGTCCGGCTGGACCGGCCTGCGGGGCCGGGCCGGGAACGCGCTGCGCCATGGCCTTCTTCGTCCTCCTCGAGCCTGCCGCCTCCGCGGACGGGAGGCCGTCCCTGGAGGAGGCCGTACGCCGCCTCGCGGCCCGCCACGGTGCCCAGGTCGTGCCGGGTGCCCGTGGCCGGAGCGTCCTGGAATTGCGCCCGCCGGCCGCGGAGGCCGGAGCCCTCCGGCGGGGGCTGGAGGCCCTGGAGGGGGTGCGGCTCCTGGGGCCCGGGGAGGCGCCGTCCGTGGCTCCGTCCCCGCCCGCGCCGCGGCCATTGCGCACCGGTCCGGCCCGCTTCGGCGCCGGCGCCCTGGGCTGCATCGCCGGACCCTGCTCGGTGGAGTCGGCGGAGCAGTACCTGCCCCTGGCTGAGCGGCTGCGCGAGGCCGGGGCCTGCGCGCTGCGTGGCGGCGCCTGGAAGCCGCGCACCTCGCCCTACGCCTTCGACGGCCTGGGCGAGGAGGCCCTGGAGATCCTGGCGGAGGCCCACCGCCGCACCGGTCTTCCGGTCGTGGCCGAGGTCCTCGACCCGCGAAGCATCCCGGCCCTGGCCGGGCGGGTGCAGATCCTGCAGATCGGGTCCCGGAACATGGCCAACGCGGTCCTGCTGCGCGAGGCCGCAGGTTCGGGGCTCCCGGTCCTTCTGAAGCGCGGCATGAGCGCCACCCTGGGCGAGTTCCTCCAGGCCGCCGAGACCCTGGCCCTGGGGGGCTGCGAGGGCATCCTTCTCTGCGAGCGCGGCCTGCGCCACTTCGACCCCGCGGTCCGCAACCTCCTGGACCTGAGCGCGGTGCCGGCCCTGCAGCAGCGGACCGGGCTGCCTGTGGTCGTGGACCCCTCCCACGGGACCGGCCGCCGGGAGCTGGTCCCGGCGATGATGGCGGCGGCCGCCGCCGCCGGGGCCGACGGCCTCCTGGTCGAGGTACACCCTGCCCCCGAGGCCTCCTGGTCCGACGCCCGCCAGGCTCTCGACCCCGAAGCCTTCGCCTCCGCTCTCGGGACCGTGGAGGCGGTCCTGCGCGCCACCAGCCGGCGACTGGCGCGGCCCGGTGGGACCGGGGAAGGCGCCGGGGCGGAGGCCGGCGCCTGAGGCCGGGGCCTCCGGGCTGTGCTATCCTGCCCGGCTCCATTCGCGCCCCGTCCCCGCAGGAGAGCCCGTTCCGCCATGGCCCGTACCCCGGTGATCGCCGGCAACTGGAAGATGCACCTGACCCGGCGCAAGGCCTCCGGCCTGGCCCGGGCCGTCGCCGAGGCCCAGGGGGAGGCCGAGGGCCGGCGCTGCGTCCTGTTCCCCGCCTTCGTCCACCTGGAGCACGTGCGCCGCAAGATCCGCGGCACCACGGTCCTTCTGGGTGCCCAGAACTGCCACGAGGAGAAGGAGGGCGCCTTCACCGGCGAGGTCTCGGTCCCCATGCTCAAGGACATGGGGGTCCAAGTGGTCCTGGTCGGGCACTCGGAGCGCCGCCACGTCTTCGGCGAGAGCGACGAGCGCATCGGCCGCAAGCTCCAGGCGGTCCTGCGGGCCCGGCTCCAGGGGATGCTCTGCGTCGGCGAGACCCTGGAGGAGCGCGAGGCCGGCCGGACCTTCGAGGTCCTGGAGCGGCAGCTCCGGGTCCTGCGCGGGGCCGTGCGGAAGCCCGAGCAGGCGGCGCTTCTGAGCATCGCCTACGAGCCGGTCTGGGCCATCGGCACCGGGCGCACGGCGACGCCGGAGACCGCCCAGGAGGCCCACGCCGAGCTGCGGCGCCTCCTGGGGGATATCCTGGGCGCGGAGGCGGCCGCCTCGACGCCGCTTCTCTACGGCGGCAGCGTCAAGCCCGGCAACGCCGCCGAACTCCTGGCCCGGCCCGATGTGGACGGCCTCCTGGTAGGGGGCGCGTCCCTGAGCCCGGGCACCTTCCTGCCGATCCTGGACGCCGCGCCGGCGGCGGCCCGCGCCGCCGAGAGCCATGGCTGACTTCCTCCAGATCCTCTTCTACCTGCTGTTCTTCCTGTCGGGGCTGGTCCTCATCCTCATCGTCCTCCTCCAGGAGGGGAAGGGCGGCGGCTTGAGCGACGCCTTCGGCACCGCCGGCACCGAGACCTTCGGGGTCCGCGCCGGCGGAGTGAACCGCTTCACCTTCGCGGTCTTCGCCGTGTGGATCCTTTCCTGCATGGTCCTGCTCTGGACCGGCTCCGGCCCGAAGTCCGTCCTCGGCGATGACATCCCCGAGTCCGGGGTGGTCGGTTCCGGGGAGCCCGGCGGCGGCAACAACGGCAGCTGAGGTGGAGGCCGCGGCCGCCGTGGAGCCCGGACGCAGGCTGGAGGAGGCCCTGCGCGCGACGGGAGCCCTCCTGGAAGGGCACTTTCTCCTCTCCAGCGGCCGCCACGCCGGCCGCTATGTCCAGTGCGCGCGTCTGCTCCAGCATCCGGAGCGGGCCGAGGCCGCCTGCCGGGACCTCGCCGGGATCCTGGAGGAGGCCGGGGCCGGGCCGGTGGATGCCGTCGTCGGACCGGCCATGGGGGCGGTGGTCCTGGCCCACGAGCTGGCCCGCGCCCTGGGGGCCCGCGGCCTCTTCGCCGAGCGCCTGGCCGAGGGCGGCTTCGCCCTGCGCCGCGGCTTCGAGGTGAAGCCCGGGGAGCGGGTGCTCGTGTGCGAAGACGTCGTGACTACCGGCCGCAGCGCCCGCGAGGTCCTGGAGATGCTCGATGAGATCGGGGCGCCTGCCCTTGGCGTCGCCAGCCTCGTGAACCGGAGCGGCGGCCCCCGGCCCTTCGGTGAGCTGCCCTACTTCCGGCTCCTGGATCTGGAGGTGCCCTCCTGGGAGCCGCAGAACTGCCCCCTCTGCGCCGCCGGCGCCGAACCGCCGGTCAAGCCCGGCAGCCGCCCGGCCCCGTCCTGATTCGCTCGTGCCCGCCGTCCGCAAGCCCCTGGCCAGCATGACCGGCTACGGCCGGGGGACCGCGGCGAACCGCTACGCCGAGGCCGAGGCGGAACTGCGCTCGGTGAACGGCAAGGGCCTGAGCCTGAAGCTGCGCGTCCCCGGCGACCGCCTCGAACTGGAGCAGCGCGCCGAGGCCCTGCTGCGGAAGCGCCTGCGCCGGGGCAGCCTCCAGGGGAGCCTGCGGGTGCAGGCCCAGGGCCGGACGGCGGTCCTCGACCCCGAACTCCTGGGCCGTTACCTCCGGGAATGGCGCCGGGCGGCCCGCTCTCTCGGCCTGGCGGACGGCGAGCCGGGGCTCGCGGATCTCCTCGCCCTGCCCGGAGCCCTGCAGACGCCGCCCGAGTCCGAGGCGGTGCGCCGCGGCGTCCTGCGGGCGGCGGAGGCGGCTCTCACCGAGGCCCTGGAGCGGCTGATCGCCTCGCGGGTCGAGGAAGGGCGGCGCCTGGCCCGGGAGCTCCAGCGCTTGGTCCGGGCCATGCGCGGCCGGCTGCGGCAGGTCGAGGGGCGCCTGCCGCGGGCCCGGGAGGCGGCGGCGAAGCGCCTGCGGGAGCGCATCGAGGAGGCCTGGGCGCGGGCCGGGGTGACCGAGCCCCTGGACCTCACCCGCGAGATCGCGGTCCTCGCGGAGCGCGCCGACGTGCGCGAGGAGGTGGCGCGCCTTGGCATCCATCTGGACCGTCTGGAAGAGCTCCTGGCCGCGGGCGGTCCCTGCGGCCGCGAACTCGACTTCGTCCTCCAGGAGTGCCACCGGGAGGTGAACACCCTGGGCAGCAAGTCGGCCGACCCGGTCCTGGCGCGGCGGGTGGTGGAGCTGAAGCTGCTGGTCCAGCAGGCCAAGGAGCAGGCCGCCAATGTCGAGTGAGCCGCGCCGAGGCCGCCTGATCGTGATCTCGGGCCCCAGCGGTTCGGGCAAGTCCACCCTCTGGAAGCGTCTGGTCCAGCTGCCCGGGGTCGCCTTCTCGGTGTCGGCGACGACGCGGCCGCCGCGGCCGGGGGAGGTGAACGGCCGGGACTACCGCTTCGTGAGCGACGAGGATTTCGATCGCCTGGTCCGGGAGGACGCCTTCCTGGAGTGGGCCGAGGTCCACGGGCGCCGCTACGGCACCCTCCTGGAGGACGTGCGGCATGCCCTGGAGGCGGGGAAGGACCTGGTGCTGGAAATCGATGTCCAGGGGGCGGAGCAGGTGCGCCGGCACCGGGAGTTTCCCTCGGTCTCGATCTTCGTCATGCCGCCCTCCCTGGAGGAGCTGGAGAGGCGTCTGCGCGGCCGGCGCAGCGAGACCGAGGAGCAGATCCAGCGCCGCCTCTCCATCGCCGCCGGGGAGATGCAACGCGCCGGCGAGTACGATCACAAGGTCGTGAACGACGATCTGGAACGCATGGTGGCCGAGGTCTGCACGATCCTCGGCTACGAGGAGCCCGCGGAGGAGGGCCGTGGCTGAGGTTCTGCTCGGCGTCTGCGGTTCGGCCGCCTGCTTCAAGGCCGTGGCCCTGGCCTCGGCGCTGACGCAGGAGGGGCACGGTGTGCAGGTGATCCAGACGCGGGCGGCGACGCGGCTCGTCGCCCCGCTTCAGTTCCGGTGCGTGACCGGACGCCCGGCCCTGACGGACGAATGGAATCCCGCCGACGCCGGGGGCATGGACCACATCCGTCTGGCGCGCCGGGCGGAGCTCTTCGTGGTGGCGCCGGCCAGCGCCCATACCCTGGCGCGTCTGGCCCAGGGGATGGGCGGCGATCTCCTGGCCTCCACGGCCCTGGCCTTCGACCCGGCGCGGCCGCGCTTCTTCGCCCCGGCCATGAACCCGGTCATGTGGGCCCAGGCGCCGGTCCAGCGCAATGTCGCCCTCCTGGAGGGCGACGGCTGGCGCCGCCTCGGTCCCGCCGAAGGTCCGACCGCCTGCGGCGAGGACGGCCCCGGCCGCATGCTGGAGCCGGAGGCGATCCTCGAGACGCTGCGGCCCTACCTCGCGCCTCCCTGTTGAGGTGCGGTCCCGGGCCGTCCCACCTGGACCCGAAGAACCTCCTCCACCGGCAAGGGGAAACGGCTCGGCCTGAGGGGGAAGCCGCTTCCGTCCTCCGCTTCGAGATAGAGCATGAGGTCTCCCTGCTGGACCGGGAGCTCGAAGCAGATGCGCCCGTCGGAGGGCACGTCTTTCGCCTCCTGCCAGAGGACCGGCTGGAATCCTTCCGCATTCGGAGCATCCAGGACCACGGCCCGCAGCTCCAGGGGCTCCGCCTCGGGCAGTCCTTCCAGGAGAACACTCACCTGGGCGGCGGGTTGGAGCCAGGCCGTTCCCAGCCGGCGCCCGTCCGCGGCTTCGCTCCAGGAGGGGGCGGCATCGAGATAGCCCGGGCTTCCAACCCGGAGCCAGGGCAGGTCGCCCCGCGCCACGAAGCCCTGCCATACGGGCCCGGCCTGCCGATCCTGGGTTCGCGGAAAGCCGGCCAGTGTGGGCTCCACCAGCCGGATCTCGACCGTCTCGACGGGGGTCGAGCTGCGAGCGTCCCATGCCGAGACCTCCACAGGAACCGGCAGCGGAAGCCGCACGACCTGCAGGGGGTCTCCGGGTGCGAAGACCCAGGAGTCGGGAGCGCCTCTGTGGAGGAAGACGCCCTCCCTTCCAGAGGGGAGGGCCACGCCCAGGTGATAGCGCCCCGCTGGGAGATCCAGAGGGCCGAGCCGTCCCTCGGGGTCTGTGAAGAGAGTCTCCTTCGTGTGGACGTAGCGGCGCTCCCGGACCACCCAGCAGGGGGCTGCGGTCCCCTCCTGCCCCTCGAGGCGGGGTGCCTGCTGAAGGAGACGGGACCTGTCGGGATAGGAACGAAGCCGCAGTTCCTGGCCCGCGAGAGGCGCGCCATCGGTCCCGAGGACCAGGATCTCCACCCGGAAGAGCGGCGAGAGGCGGACCGGGAGGAGGAGGTCCGGGCCGGCCCCGCCCGGTGTGGGTTTCTTGCGGCGGAGGGCGATGTGCTCGCGACCGGCCTCGATCGCGAGGTGCTCCAGGAGGGGCTCCATGGGCAGCCGGTAGCGCCCGGGCTCCACCTCCCTACCTTTCACCGTACCCGAACGGCCTCCGCCGGAAACCAGGGCTCCGGGGACCGGGTGTCCCTGCGCATCGAGGAGCGCCACGGTCAGCTCCGGCTGAGGCTGGAGGACGAGGATCGCCCGCACGGGGCCGTCGGCCGGGTCGACGATGGTGGTGGCCGCGAGGGTGCCCTCCCAGGCGAGGAGGCGGGTCTGGATCGGGGGAGCGGTCGTGAGCGTCCTGCAGGATCCGTCTTCGTCAGGCGCCAGGGCCGGCGGCGCGGGACCGGCTGCATCCAGAGCTTCTTCGTCTCCCGTCCACTCCATCCAGATCTCGGCTTGGGAGGCGGGAGAGGAATCCGGCCGGAGAACCGTGATCTCCAGCGGCCGTGCCGGCCAGAGGGCCAGGGAGCCATGCGGGGGCCGTACGGGAAGCCGTACCGGAAGGTAGCCCTCGACCTGGATCGTGCGCCGGGCGGCGAACCAGGAAGAAGGGAATCGGACGGTGCCGGCCCCGTCCGTCCGCAGGCGGGGGGCCTCCTGAGCACTCGGGCACCGGACATCGACTTCCCGGAGAGGAATGCTCCGGCGAGCGTCCATGATCCGCAGCCGGACCTGCCGTTCCTTGAATAACCGGACCTCGACTTTCCGAGGAGGACCGAGGGGGTAGGACCGGCTCCACGGATCGTGACCAGCGGCCTCGACCTCGAGCCGGCCGGCTCCCGCGGCGACGACCAGGGTTGCGATGCCTTCCGGCCCGGTAAAGGCGTGCACCCCGGGGGCCCCCTCGGTATCCATCGGGAGGGATTGCCTCTTCCAAAGGACCCGTACACCCTCGAGAGGCGTTCCCTGTTCGTCCGCCACCAGGATCTCTGCGTGAATCCGGCGGTTGAGGACGATCGCGGCTTCCTGCCCCGGCGCCAGCTCGATCCGGCTCGGCCTCGCGACCCACTCCGACGACTCGAGGGGAGTCAGGGTCCAGGTGCCTGGAGGCAGCTCCAGCGGGTGGCCTGGACCGACCGGAGTCTCCCGCGTCTCTTGCGGTCCCTGGACGCGGAGGAGCACGGGATCGGCCGGGGGAGAAGGCAGGAACCGGAACCAGACGCGCCCGGTTCGGAAGGCCGGTTCCGGTTCCAGTTCCTTTCGGAGAGGGCGCACGGAAGAGGAATCCGACGCCGCGCCCGCCGGAGTCGGTTCTTCCGGCCTGAGCCCCTCTCCGACCGCTCGCGGGCCTTGGAGGCTCATCACCAGAATCCCGGCTCCCACCAGGAGGACCGGGAGAACGGTGAGAAGTCCTCGACGCATGCCCCGCGCTGGTTGTGTCCCGAAGTCGGATCGCAACCCCGTCAGGTCCCGAAAGACCAGGTTCCCTCGGAGCCGTGGTCGTCCGGATCCTTCACATCGCGAACCAGGACGGAGTCTCCCTGGTAGACCCCCGCGCCCTTTTCTTCCCCAGGGTCGATGATCACCTCACTTCGAGTCTCGCCATCCGGCGTTCTCACGATCAGGCGGACGACCCCGGGACCGTCGTTTCGAACCGTCATGGTCCCGTTGCGGGACGCGCCCGCCAGGATGACCTCGGTCTCACCTTCGTCGAGGGCCCAGGAGCCCGTGGGGACCGGCGGGGGACCTCCGTTCTGGGAGAAGAGAGTGCCGAGCGAGAGGAGGAAGGAAACCGCAAGAGCGATTCCCGACAGGATCAGTGTTTTTTTTCTCATGGTTTCAGGATTCTGGAAGAGAT
>JALUUN010000289.1 GCA_027021325.1 Planctomycetota bacterium | reverse complement strand
GGGGAACTGGACCCGGAGGCCGTCCTGCGCCTGCGTGTGGACGGCCGGGAGGTGGCGGCCGTCCCGGCGCGCTGGATCTCGAGCCCGCCGGCCGAGGGCCTGGACCTGGGCCGGGACACGGGCAGCACGGTGACCGGCGAGCCCGCGCCCGCGGCCTTTCCGGGTGAGGCCCGCCGGATCCGCTTCCTCCGGGGCCGCCTTCCGGCCGAGTAGACTGAGGCCCGGTTCCGCCCCAAGCCCCCGGGGGCGGACGGCCCGCCCCTGGAGTCCGCCCGTGTTCCCCGCCCTGACCCTCGGCCTCGCCCTCCTGGCCGCCGGCCCCCCGGCTCAGGATCCCGAACCGCCCGATCCGCGCCTGGAGGAGGCGCAGCGTAATCGCGAGCGTCTTGAGGAGGCGCGGGCGCTGGCCGCCCGCAACAACCAGCGGGTCCTGGTGCTGTGGAGCTGGAAGGGGGACGCGCAGGCCGCGGCCTTCGACCGCTGGCGGGCGCGCGACCCAGCGGTGGCCCGGAAGATCCTCTACGAGTTCCGCTTCGTGCGTCTGGAGAGCCTGCCACCCGAGCAGGAGGACGAGGAGGAGGGAGTAGTCGGCGGCCTGCCCGGCCTGGAGGAGCCGACGCTCACGATCTTCGCCGCCGACGGCCGGGTGCTGGACCACCGCGGCCTGTCCAGCCTGCCGGCCGGCGAGGAGGCACGGCGCGAGGCCCTCCTCGCCTGGCTGAAGCCCCACGAGGCGCCGCCCTGGAAGGCGGAGGAGCGCCTGGTCCGGGCCATGAAGAAGGCCCGGGCCGGCGGTTTGCGCCTCTTCGTCACTTTCGGCGCGCCCTGGTGCGGCTGGTGCCACCGCCTGCAGGACCGCCTGCACCGCGCCGAGGTGCGCGAGCGCACCGCTCGCGACTTCGCCTTCCTGCACATCGACATCGAGCGCGAGACCGGCGGCCTCGAGGTCCTGGAGCGCTACCGCGGGACGACGAAGGGCGGCATCCCCTGGTTCGTGATCCTGGAGGATCTGGACGAAGTCGTGGCCACCAGCGACGCGCCCGAGAACCTCGGCTGTCCGGCCACCGAGGAGGAACTGCGCGCCTTCGCCGGCATCCTCCGCAAGGCCGCCCCGCACATGACGCCCGAGGACATCGAGGCGGTCATCCAGCAGTTCCGGGATCCGGCTCCGGAGACGGGCGGCTGAGGCCCTCGGCGGCGGCGGCCACCGCACCGCCGGCGAGGAGGACCAGGGACAGGCTCCAGACCAGGGTCATCAGGACGAAGAAGCTGGCCAGCCCGCCGTAGAGCTGATCGAAGCGGCCCAGGCGGGCCAGCCAGGCCCGGAAGCCGAGGCCGAGGAGGATCCAGCCGCCGACCGCGGGCACCGCGCCCAGGGCCAGCGCCCGCCAGGGCAGGCGCCGCGAGGGCAGGAAGCGGTAGACGAGGAGGACGGCGGTGAAGAGAAAGAGGAGGGAGAGGCTCCAGCGGAGCGCCGTCCACAGGCCGTAGGCCTCGGGATCCAGGCCGGCTGCCGCCGCCAGGAAGCGTGCCAGTTCCAGGCCGCCGACGACCAGGAGGTCGGCGGCGCCGAGGAGGAAGACGGCGAGGACGGCGAGGAGGAGGTCCTGGAAACGGCGCAGGAGCCAGGGGCGGGTCTCGCGGCCGTGGAGGATGCGGTCCAGGGCGCGGCGGGCGCCGCGCATGGCCCGGGCCGAGGCCCAGAGGGCGGGAAGGAGCCACCAGAGCAGCCCGCGCGGCGGGCGGCGCTCGTCCAGGCCCTCGACGAAGCCCTGGAGAAGGTCGGCGGAGGCGGGGCTCAGGGGCCGGACCACCCGGTCCACGGCGTGTTCCAGGGCACGGGCGGCGTCCTCGAGGGGCAGGAGGTCGAGGAGGCCGACGGCCAGGATCAGGAAGGGGAAGAGGCCCAGCATGGCCCAGGTGGTCATCTGGGCGGCGGCCCCCGGCAGGTCGTCCTCGCGGAGGGCCCGGAGCAGGCGGGAGAGGAAGGCGCGGAGCCGGCTCATGCCGGCATCCTGCCGGCCGGCCCCCCCGCGGTTCCAGGGGCCGGGGCGCGGGCGGCGCCGCGCAGGGCGTGGCCGAGGAGGAGGCCCGAGGCAATGGAGATGCCGGTCAGGGCCGTGCGCCAGGCGGCGTCCAGGCCGGCCAGGGGCTCGCTCTCCAGGAGCGAGGCCAGGGCCAGGAAGCCGAGGCTTCCGGGAACGAGAAGGAGGATGCCGGGGAGTTCGGCCACGGCCTCGGGGAGGCCGGCGCGGCGGGTCAGGAGAGGGGCGAGGAGGACGACGAGGAAGGCGCCGGCGAAGGAGCCGAGTTCGGGGCCGAGCCAGGCGCCGCCCAGGCGTGCGCCGAGGAAGGCGCAGGCGGCACCGGCGAGGAGGGGCAGGACGCCCCGGGGTGGGGTGCGGAAGAGGGGCACGAGTCCGAGGGCCAGAACGGCGACGGCCAGAGCGGTGGCGGCGGGTCCCGGCGGCAGGGGCTCGGGGGCGGCCGCCCCCTCCGGCCGCAGGCGGGCGCCCAGGGCGAGGCCGAAGGCGAGTTCCAGGAAGACGACGCCGGCGTGGGTGAGGCGCGCCGCGCCGGCGACGAGGTGGCCGGCGGCGATCTCATGCAGGCCGGTGGTGAGGCCGAGGCCGGGGACCCAGAGGATCAGGCCGCCGAGGACGGCGAGGACCGGGCGCAGGGGAAGGACGGCGGCCAGGGCGTGGGCGGCGGCGGAGAGGAGGAAGGCCAGAAGCAGCGGCAGGAGCGAGGCGGCCGCCGGGCGCCGGGCAAGGAGGGCGCCGCCCAGGACCGTGGCCGCACCCCCGAGGGCGGCCAGGGCGAGGTCCCAGCCCGTGCCGCCGAGGAGGCGGGCGGCGGCGGCGCAGGCGCCGGCCGCCGCCAGGACGGGCGTTCCGGGACGGCGACGGGGGACGGGTTGGAGGAGGGTGTCCAGTTCGGCACAGGCCTGCTGCAGGTCTGTAGCTGCTCCAGCGGACCGGGCCAGCCCCTCGGCCCGGCTCCAGGCGGCGAGGTCGGGTTCACCCGGGGGGAGGCGCAGGAGGACGGTGCGGGAGGCCTCCACCGGGCCAAAGGCCAGGAGCAGGGCGGTCGGCGTGGCCAGGAAGCGGCCCTCCACGCCCAGGCGCCGGGCGGTGGCCTCCAGGACCCCCTCCAGGCGCCCTACAGGGCTTCCCGCCCGGTGCAGGGCCTGGGCCAGGCGGACGAGGAAGGTCTCGGCCGGATCCGAAGGACGTTCGGCAATAACCATGCCGATATCGCATCAAGACGGCAGGCGATCTGTCCATCGAATAGACTTCGGTCCATGGCCTCCTCGCGCCCCCTCGACCGAATCGACTTCGCCCTCATCGCCCTCCTCCAGAAGAACGCCCGGCGGAGCAACAAGGAGCTCGCCGCCCGGGTCGGGCTGGCGCCCTCCAGCTGCCTGGAACGGGTGCGCCGCCTGGAGCGCGAGGGGGTGATCCAGGGCTGGCACGCCCTGGTGGACCCCCGGGCGGTCGGCGTCGGCCTCCAGGCGCTGGTCATGATCCAGCTCGGCGTCCACCGGCGGGAGAGCTTCGAGGCCTTCGCCGACCATCTGCGGGAGCTGCCGGAGCTGGTCCGCTACTTCGCCCTCGGCGGCGCCTGGGACTTCCTCGTCCATCTCGCGGTCCGCGACAGCGAGCACCTGCGGGCGGTGACCCTGGAGGGCATCGCCAGCCGCGAGGAGGTCCGGCACTTCGAGACCGTGATCCTCTTCGAGCATGTCCGGGCCCCCGCCATGCCTCAGTACCCGCCCGCGGAAGAGGAGCGGAGTTCGAGAAGTGCGCGGACCGGAAGGTGATCCGAGGGGGCGGCGGCCTCGGGGAGCGGGCCGGCCTCCAGGACGCGCCAGGCGCCCGGCGGGATCAGGAGCACATGGTCGAGGCGCACCCGGGGGGCCTCCGCGGGGAAGGTCGGGCGGGGCGAGGCGGCGCAGGCGTCGGCCGCGAGGGCGGCGAGGGGCGCGAGCTCGGCTGCGTCGAGATCGGCGTTCAGGTCGCCGGCCAGGACGGTCGGCGGCCGTCCGGGCCGGGCGAGGATCTCCGCGAGCGCCCGGGCCTGGAGGCTCCGGTCGGCCGGCTCGCGCTGGTGATCGAGGTGGGTCCCGACCACCGCTACCTCCGCACCCCCGGGCAGGCGCAGGCGCAGCTCCAGGGCGGCCCGGGGCTCGGAACCCGGCCGGTGGGGGAGCGGGTGGACCTCGACATCCAGGACCGGAAGGGCCGTGAGAGCGCCTTCGCCGTACTCGCCCCCGTCCCAGTCCATGGCCCGGCCGAAGAAGCCCGAAAGGCCCGTGGCCGCGGCCAGGGTCCCGATCTGGTCCTCGCCGCCCGAGCGGCCGGTGCGCCGGTCCACCTCCTGGAGGACGGCGGCGTCCGGCGCCAGAGCGCGGATCCAGGCCGCTACGTCCTCGAGGTTCCGGACCTCCCGGGCGTCGGCTCCGTGGTGGAGGTTCCAGGAGAGGACCGTCAGCCGCTTCCCGCCCGGGGCCTGGCAGGCGGCGGCGAGGAGCAGAGGCAGGAGGAGGAGCCGCTTCATCGCCCCGGCTGCCGGAGGCTCCGGCCCTCGGCCTCCCAGGCCTCCCGGACCATGCGCCGCACGTCCGCGCGCAGGGCTTCGGCGTCGTAGAGGATGCCGCCCTTGATCGTCCAGCGGACGCCGCCGCGGCGGGACACCTTCCCGTTCTCGTCGAGGACGATGGCGCCGGTCCCGTAGAGGAGCTGGAGGTTCGAGAGGACCTTCTCGTCCACGAGGATCAGGTCGGCCCGCTTGCCCTCCTCGACGCTTCCGGTCTCCCCGGCGAGGCCCAGGGCCTCGGCGCCGGAGAGGGTGGCGGCGCGGATCACCTCCAGGGGGTGGAAGCCGGCCTCGCGGAGGAGCTCCAGTTCGCGGATGTAGCCGAAGCCGTAGGTCTGGAAGAGGAAGCCCGAGTCGCTGCCGGTGGTGACGCGCCCGCCGCGGTTCTTGAATTCGTTCACGAACTGCATCCAGAGGCGGTAGTTCCGGCGCCAGGCGACCTCCTGCTCCGTGCCCCAGGCGAACCAGAAGGAGCCGTGGGCGCTGCGGCTCGGCTGGAAGAAGTCCCAGAGGGAGGGGAGCGTGTACTCGGGGTGCCACTCGGCGCAACGCAGGCGCATCAGGTCGCGGGCGGCCTCGTAGATGTTGAAGGTCGGGTCCAGGGTGAGGCCGCTCGCCAGCAGCCGCTCCATCACCTCGTTCCAGCGCGGGCTTCCCGGCGGCGCGGCCTGCTCCCAGAGGCGTCCGGCCTCCTCGAAGCGGTGCTGTTCGTTGCGGTAGTTGTAGTCCAGGGGGTAGTCCTGGACGGTGCGGTCGGTGAAGAGGGCCTCGGGCAGGCCGTACCAGTGCTCCAGGGTGGTGAGTCCCCAGGCGGCGGTGTCCAGGGCGTCGGTGCGGGCGACGTCGAGCTGGGCGTGGTGGCAGGCGCTGCGCAGGCCGAGGCGGCGCGCCTCGTCCAGGGCGGCGGCGAAGATCTCCGGCCGCTCGCCGAAGAACTTGATGCCGTCGGCGCCCCGCGCCGCCACCTCGCGTACCCAGGCGCGGGCCTCCTCGGGGGTGCGGAAGTCGCCCTCCCGGCCCTGGCCCCAGAAGACGTAGGCCAGGAGGTGGGGGGCGGTGATGGCGCCGGCCTCGCTCCGTTCCTTCTGGCGCAGGGTCCACTCCAGGCCGTTACCGGAGCCCGGGTCGCGCACCGTCGTGACGCCGTGGCCCAGCCAGAGCTTGAAGACGTACTCGGCGGGCGTTCCCTGGGCGCGGCCGCCGATGTGGCCGTGGAGGTCGATGAAGCCCGGCAGGATGGCGAGGCCCGCGGCCTCCACCTCGCGGGTCCCGGGGCCGGCGGCGGGGCGTTCCTCGGGGGGGATGGGGAGCCCCGGGTGCCCGACCTCCTCGATGCGCTCGATGCGGTCGCCGGAAACGACGATGTCCACCGGGCCGCGGGGCGGTGCGCCGGTACCGTCCACCAGGAGGCCGCCGCGCAGGATCAGGCGTTCGAAGGGGCCCTCGCCCTCGGCCCGCGGCGGGGGATCGGGGATGGGCTCCTGGGCGGGGAGCGCCCCGGCGAGGAGCAGGGGGACGAGGAGCGGAAGGGCCATGCTCCCATCCTGGGGGCTTCGGGCCGGCGGCGTCCAGGACGGTGATGGCGCCAGGACCGCTGGGGCGCGAGGCCGGCGCCGTCTCAAGGCCGGGGCCGCGGCGCTCCGAAGAAGACGGGCCGGGCGGCCCTCTCCCCGGCGGACTCCACCTGAACCCCACCGCGCCGTGCACCGGAACTGGACCGTGGAGGGACGCCTCGCCGTCCTTCCGCCCGCCTGCCGCCGCCCCCTGCCCCTGGCCGGGGCCGAGGTCGAGATCCGGGGCTCCCTGCGCCGGACGGAGGAGGGCCGCTCCTGGGGCCGTCCGCGGACCGACGCCGGCGGGGCCTTCCGGACCCTGCGCCGCAAGTCGGAGCACCCGCGCTGGCTCACCCTCACCCTGCGGCTGACGGCCCCGGACCTCCGGGTCGAGGCCGAGGCCGGCGGACGCCTGATCGGCCCCGCCCTCTACCCGGTGCTCAAGCCCCGCCGCCGCCACGCCGGCCCCGAGGCCGAGCTCGGCCTCCTCCTCCTCGACGGCCGCGCTCCCGGCGGTCGCCGGGCGCAGCGGGCGGCGACGGCCTGGGCCCTGGCCCGGGGGATCCTCGACGGCCTCGGCCGGGGCGGCCCCTGGATGCGTCTCGGCCGGCCCCTGCGCCTGGGCGACCCGGGCAGCCAGCGCCGCAGCCGGATCCAGGCACGCGTGGAGGGGACGCAGATCCTCCTGCCCTCGCGCATGGACGCCGCCGCCGCCCGGGCCTTCCTCGAAGGTCTCCTGCTCCTCTGGTACGCCCGCCACAGCCGCCGGGCGCCGGGCGGTCCCTGGGCCGGACCCGGGGATCCCACCTGGAACGGGGATCCGGCCCGGGCCTTCGCCGCGGGCTTCGCCCGCGCCGCCGCCACCGCCCTGGCGCCCCGCTTCCTGCCGCCGGGGCTCCGCGACGCTGCCCTGGAGCCCCTGCCCGGAGAGGCCGGCCGCACGGCCGAGGTCCTGGGCCGGCTGCTGCGGGGCGGCGAAGGCCTGCCCGAGGCCGAAGTCGGACAGATCCTGGGCGCCCTTCGAGGCAAGCGCCACGGGCCCTGCCCGGAGACCTGGGATGCGGGCTCGGCCCGCCTGGAGGCCTTCCTCGAGCGGCTCAGCCGCCGCCTCGACGGCCCGCGGGGCTGGGACGCCCGGCTCCTCGCCGCGGAGCCGCGCCGGGCCGCTTGAGGGCCGGCGCGGGCGGCGGCGGTTCTGCGGGCGAGCGAAGGGGCCGGGCCGGACCTGGTTTGCCGCCGGCGCCCTGGCGCCGCATCATGGGCCGTCCTCCCCTCCGGAGTCCCGATCCCCATGCCCCAGTCCGCCCCCGAGAGCGCCACCGCGGCCGAGCCGCGCCCCGTCTTCCGCAAGGACTACCGTCCGCCCGCCTTCCTCGTGGACACAGTGGAGCTGGACTTCGAGCTGGCGCCGGGGGCGACCCGGGTCCGCTCACGCCTGTCCCTGCGCCGCAACCCCGAGGGTCCGGCGGAGGAGGACCTGTTCCTGCACGGCGAGGATCTGGAACTTCTCGCCCTGCGCCTGGACGGCGAACCCCTCGAGCCCGGCCGCTACGAGCAGACGGCCGAGGGCCTGACCGTCCGCTCGGTGCCCGGGGCCTTCACCCTGGAGACCGAGGTCCGGATCCGGCCCGAGGAGAACACGCGCCTCGAGGGTCTCTACCGCAGCCAGGGGACCTGGTGCACCCAGTGCGAGGCCGAGGGCTTCCGCCGCATCACCTTCCACCTGGACCGGCCCGACGTGCTGTCGCGCTACACGGTCACGATCACCGGCGACCCCGCGGAGTGCCCGGTCATGCTCTCCAACGGCAACCGCGTCGCCGAAGAGGAACTCGCCGACGGCCGCCGGCGCGTGCGCTGGGTGGACCCCTTCCCCAAGCCCTCCTACCTCTTCGCCCTGGTGGCCGGGCGTCTGGAGTGCCGGCGCGACCGCTTCACGACCCGCAGCGGCCGCGAGGTCGAGCTGGAGATCTGGGTGCAGCCGCGGGATCTGGACAAGACCGCCCACGCCATGGAGTCCTTGAAGGCGGCCATGCGCTGGGACGAGGAGACCTTCGGCCTGGAGTACGACCTCGACAACTACATGATCGTGGCGGTCCCCGACTTCAACATGGGGGCCATGGAGAACAAGGGCCTCAACATCTTCAACACGAAGTACGTCCTGGCCCGGCCCGACACCGCCACCGACGACGACTACGAGGGCATCCTTGGAGTCATCGGCCATGAGTACTTCCACAACTGGACCGGCAACCGCGTGACCTGCCGTGACTGGTTCCAGCTGAGTCTGAAGGAAGGGCTGACGGTCTACCGCGACCAGCGCTTCTCCTCGGACCTCGGTTCGGCTCCGGTCAAGCGCATCCAGGACGTGGATCTCCTGCGCACCCGCCAGTTCCCCGAGGACGCCGGCCCCATGGCGCACCCGGTGCGGCCGGAATCCTATATCGAGATGAACAACTTCTACACCCTGACCGTGTACTACAAGGGGGCGGAGGTGGTGCGCATGTACGAGCGGATCCTCGGGCGCGAGGGCTTCCGCCGGGGCATGGACCTCTACTTCGAGCGCCACGACGGCCAGGCCGTGACCTGCGACGACTTCCGCCGCGCCATGGCCGACGCCAACGGCGTGGACCTGGAGCGTTTCGACCGCTGGTACTCCCAGGCCGGGACGCCGCGCGTGCGGGCCTCGGGGCACTGGGAGCCGGAGACCGGGCGCTACCGCCTGGACCTGGAGCAGGACTGCCCGCCGACGCCCGGCCAGGAGCGCAAGGAGCCTTTCCCGATCCCGGTTCTCACCGCCCTCCTCGGCCGGGAGAGCGGCCGCCTCCTGCCGCTTTGCCGGGAAGGAGAAGACGGCGGTGCGGCACCGCGGGAGCGGGTGCTGCTCCTGGAGGAGGAGCGCGCTTCCTTCGTCTTCACCGGTCTCGAGGAGGAGCCGGTCCCGAGCCTGCTCCGCGACTTCTCCGCACCCGTGCGCCTGGAGATGGAGCGCCCGCGGGAGGATCTCGCCCTGCTCCTGGCCCGGGACACCGACGGCTTCCAGCGCTGGGACGCGGCCCAGGTCCTCTACGAGCAGGCGATCCTCGAGGGCGCGCGCCGCTTCCGGGAGGGGCGGGCCCTGGAGCCGGACCCCCTGCTCTCGGGGGCTTTCGGGAGCCTCGTCGAGGAGGCGGGGCAGCCGGAGGCCGACCGCAGCCTCCTGGCCTGCATCCTGCGCCTCCCCGCCCTGGAGTACCTCCTCGAACGCCAGGAGACCGCCGACGTCGAGGCCCTGCACGAGGCCCGGCGCTTCCTGCGCCGGAGCCTCGCCGAGGAGCACGGCGCCGCCCTGGAAGTCCTCTACGACCGGCTGCGCTCGGCCGGGCGGGCGATGGAAGAGCGCCACGACCAGGAGGCGATCGGCCTCCGGCGCCTGCAGAACGCCTGCCTGGCCTGGCTCGCCGCCCGGGAGCGCCCCGAGGACGTGGAGCGCGCCTTCCAGCAGTTCCAGGAGGCCCGGACCATGACGGACTCCCTGGCCGCCTTGAGTGTGCTCGCCCATCTCGAGGTGCCCGAACGCGAGCAGGCCCTGGCCGCCTTCTACGAGCGCTGGAAGGAGGAGGCCCTGGTCCTGGACAAGTGGTTCGCCGTGCAGGCGGGATCGACCCTGCCCGGCACCCTGGAGCGGGTCCAGGCCCTCCTCGGCCACCCGGCCTTCGACCTGCGCAACCCGAACAAGGTGCGCGCCCTCCTGGGTACCTTCGCCCAGGCCAACCCGCTCCGCTTCCACGCCCCGGACGGCAGCGGCTATGCCTTCCTGGCGGACCGGATCCTGGAGCTGGATCCCCTGAACCCGCAGGTCGCGGCGCGGCTGGCCGGGGCCTTCGGGCGCTGGCGCCGCTTCCCGCCCGAGCAAGGCGAGAAGGCACGCGCCGCCCTGGAGCGGATCCTGGCCCGGGAGGGGCTCTCCCGCGACGTCTACGAGATCGTGAGCAAATCCCTGGAGGCCTGAGTGGAGGCCTGAGGCCTCAGGCCTCGCCGAGAGCGCGGGCGCAGGCGCGGGCCCAGGCCAGGTCCCGTTCCGTCAGGCCGCCGGCGTCGTGGGTGCGGAGACCGATCTCGACCCGGTTCCAGACGTTGGACCATTCGGGGTGATGGTTCGCGGCCTCGGAGTAGAGGGCCATGCGGGCCATGAAGCCGAAGGCTTCCTGGAAGTCGCGGAAGCGGAGGCTGCGGACCAGACGGCCGTCGCGCAGCTCCCAGCCGGGAAGGCCCTGCAGGGCCTCCTGGACCTTCTCGTCGGACAGGCGTTCCTCGGCCATGGCCCGAGGATAGCGCCGCCGCCTACTGGCTGAAGTCGAGGAGGGCCTGGAGGAAGTCCGCCGCCACCGACGCGTAGGCCGGGTCGTCCACGACATTGACCCGCTGGCCGCGGTCCAGGGCCAGATCGTAGAGCTCGTCGCTGGCGTAGGGCCGGTAGAAGTAGCTGTACTGGAGGTCCGTCGCCACCAGCGCCGTGAGCTCGGGCTGGAAGGGCAGGAGCACGGTGTAGACCTTGTCGTGGATGGGCCCGTTGCCTGCGAGCAGCAGCTGCAGGGGGCTTCCGGTCATCTCCGGGCGCTTGCCCGGCGGCAGGTCGAGGATCTCGTAGATGGTGGGCGCCAGGTCGCTGTGTTGGCTGAGTTCGGAGACCGTGGAGCCGGCCGGGAAGACCGGCGGGTAGCGCATCAGCAGCGGCACCCGCGCCACCGAATCGTAGGCGCCGTAGAGCTTGTTGAAGACGCCGAGCTGGCCGCCCATGTCGCCGTGGTCCGAGGTGAAGATGAAGATCGTGTCGTCGAGGAGTCCCTCGCTCTCGAGCCAGGTGTAGACGCGGCCGATCTGGGCGTCGGCCTCCTCGACCATGGCGGCGTAGGCGCGGTAGTGGCGGTTGGCGACCCCGAACTCCAGCTGGTCCATCTGCAGGGCCAGGGCACGATCCACGGGGGGATCGGGCTTCGTGATCCAGTCCTGGATCACCGGAAGCGGCGTCCAGACCTCCCAGGTGTAGACGTCGAGGAAGGCCTGGAGCCCCGGGGCGAAGGGAGGATGCGGAGCGTTCAGGCTCAGGTAGCAGAACCAGGGCCCCCCGCGGTGGCGGTCCAGGAAGTCCAGGGCGAGGTCCGTCACCATGATCTCCTGGCGCAGCTCCTCGG
>JALUUN010000288.1 GCA_027021325.1 Planctomycetota bacterium | reverse complement strand
GACCCTGATCCAGACCGGCAAGATGGAGAACTTCCCCATGGTTCTCATGGGCAAGGACTACTGGGGTGGCCTGGTGCGCTGGGTCAAGCGCGCCATGATCGAGGGGGGAACCATCTCGCCCGGGGATCCGGACCTCTTCTACCTGACGGACGATCCGGTGGAAGCGGCGACGGTGATCCAGCGCGCTCTCGAAGAGGGCTCGCAGATCCGTCCCGAGTGGCGCCGCGAACTGGCCCGCGCGCGCAAGAACGCGGCGCGCCTTCACGCCCCGAAGCGCATCCGGCGCAAGAAGCAGAAGCGGGAAGGCTGAGCGCCTGGCTCAGCCCTCCGGGCCCTTGGCACGGCCGAGGAACTCACCGGTCTCGGTGTTGACCTTCACATACTCACCTTCCTTGATGTACATGGGCACCCGGATCTCGGCCCCGGTCTCGAGGACCGCGCCCTTCTTGTCGTTGGTGACGCTGTCGCCCTTGACCGCCATCTCGGCCTCGGTGACCTGGAGCACGACCGCCGTCGGCAGGTTCACCGTGATCGGCTGCCCTTCATGGAAAGTGACTTCGACCTCCTGGTTCTCCTTGACCCACTTCATGGCGTCGCCGACCAGGTCCTCACCGAGGTGGTGCTGGTCGAAGGTCTCGGTGTCCATGAAGACGTATTGGTCGCCGTCCTTGTAGAGGTAGCTGCAGGTGCGCTTGTCGAGGTAGGCCTCCTCGAGGTCCTCACTGGAACCCTTGCGCATCTGCTTGACCGTCCCCGTGATCAGGTGTTTGCACTTGATCTGATTGATCGCGCGCCAGTTGCCGGGGGCGATGTGTTCGAAATCGGTGACGACATAGAGCTCGCCGTCGAGGACGAGCACCATGCCCTTGCGAACGTCGACTGCCTTGACCATCGCGGGGTGGAAACGGTTTGGGGGGTCAGCGCCGGCTTCCCGGGCCCCAGAGGCGGGCCTGCAGGAGGAGGTGAGTGCCGACGATGCCGGCGGCGAAGAGGCCGCCGCCCAGGATCACCAGGGGGGCGGCCCGAGCGGTCTCGCGGGTGAGCCACCAGCCGCCGACGTCGAGGAGGAGTCCGGCAGCCGGCAGGCAGGACAGGATACCGGCTGCTGGAATCGGCAGGAAGACGAGAGCCAGGAGGCCGGTGAGGGCTGCGAGGAGGCCCATGCCGATGAGGTGGAAGTGGCTGAAGCGGGCCAGGGCGGCGGTGTCCGGACCGGTGTCCACCTGCAGCAGGTGCTCGACCTCTTCGTAGCTGGTCAGCGGGGCAAAGTCGGCCTTGCCGCCCTCGACGTGGCACAGCTGACAGTCGTCCTCCAGGACCGGCAGCACCCGCTCCTCGAAGACCCGGCGGTGGGCTTCGGGGTCGAAGTCCGGGCGGCCGGGAGCCAGGGCCCACTCCGTCATCCACGGGATGTCATTCGGGTCGAAGAAGTTCTCCGCCATGGGTCCGTTGATCATGGAGGCGAAGCGGTTCGTGTTCCGGTTCCCGTGGAAGTGGTACTCGATGTCGCGCAGGCCCAGCCCGGGCTCCCCGTCCAGGGGGGCATAGGAGAGGTACAGGTTCACGAAGGCCGTGAACCAGCCGGCCAGGAGGGCCAGGCTCACCAGGCTGAGGAAGGGGCGGGCGCCCGGGCGGGTGAGGAAGTCGCGGCCGTTCATGGACTCGTGCGGGTCGGGACGATGGGACGCTCGCCGGCGGGCTCGCCGCCGGAAGCTCCAGCGTGACAGGGGATCAGTAGCTGCGGCGCAGGTTCGAGGACGGGATCCCCATGGCCAGACGGTATTTGGTCACCGTTCGGCGGGCGACCTTGACCCCATCCCGCTCGCGCAGGATGCGGACGATCTCTTCATCACTCAACGGCGAACGCTTGTCCTCCGCCTCGACGATCTCGCGGACCCGCTCCTGGATGGACACCCGGGAGCGCTGGCCGCCCCCGCTGGTGCGCTGACCGCCGGAGAAGAAGCCCTTGAGGGGCAGGATGCCCTGGGGGGTCTGGGCGTACTTCCCGCGGATCGCCCGGGAGACCGTCGAGATGTGGACCCCGACCTCGTCGGCGATCTCCTGCATCTTCAGAGGGCGCAGCTTCTCGGGACCGTAGTCCAGGAACTCCCTCTGGTGCTTCACCAGGGCCTCGCAGATGCGGCGCAGGGTCTGGCGCCGCTGCTCGACGGCGTCCAGGAACCAGCGAGCACGCTCGATCTTCTTGAGGAGGAACTCGTAGAGCCTTCGGTCCGAGCGGGCTTTCTCCAGGGCCTCCCGAGCCTGTGGGCTGAGGCGCAGCTCGGGCAGTCCGTCCCGGGCCAGCTCCACGCGGTAGCCACCGTCCTCGTCGGGTTCGATGAGGACATCGGGGACGATGGGCATGTTGTGGTCGGGCTCCAGGTCGGCGAGGGGTCTCGAGTCCAGCCCGCCCAGGACCGCGAGCGCCTCGCGGACCTCGGTCAGGCTGACACCCAGGGCCTTGGCGATCTGGGGCATGCGGTTGGCCAGGAGATCCCCGAAGTGCTCGCGGACCAGGGCCTCGGCGACGGGCTGGCGTTCCGGGAGAGCTTCGAGCTGGAGGAGGTAGCCCTCCTGCAGGTCGCGGGCGCCGAGGGCCGGATGCGCCGCCTGACGCAGCCGCTGCAAGGCCTCTTCCAGGACATCGAGGGGTAGTTCCTCTTCCTCGGCGAGGGGCTCGAGTCCCTCGGGCAGGAAGCCGCGCTCGTCGAGGGCGCTGAGGATCGCCTCGGCGGCCCGCAACACCGGTTCCTCGACCTCGGCCACGCGCAGCTCGGCGAGGATCGAATCGATGCTGAGTTCCTCGGGGGCGGCCAGGGCCTGCACCGGATCGAAGGAGGCTTCGCCGTCCCGGCTGCGGCCGCTGCCGCCGCGCATGCCCTCGAGCCAGCGGATATCGGGGAGTTCGGGGAGTTCCTCGCCGTCTTCGCCGGCCTCGGAATCGGAGGGAGAGGTCTCGGCCGCACCCTCGCCGTCCTCGCTCTCGCCGGGTGCCGTCGCGAGGAACGGGTTGTCCTCGAGTTCGGTCTCGATGCGCTCCAGCAGCTCCGGGGTGGTGAGCTGCAGGATCTGCATGGCCTGGATCATCTGCGGCGACTGAAGCAGCCGCTGTTCCATCCGCTGATCCTGCCGGTATTCCAGGCGCATGACGGCTTCCAGGATAGCCGGAGGGCGGCCCGCGGTAGCTGCCTTTCCGCCCGGCTCGCCCGGTGCCCTCCGCCGGCGTCGCCGGGCATCTACAATGAGGGGCTCCGGGCGCCTGCGCCCGGCTCCGCTGCCATGGACCACGACCCGGGTGCCTTTCTCGGACTGGATCCGGAGGATGCACGCCCCGGAGCGCCGGGGGCGGTTCTGCCGGTTCCCTACGAGGCCACGGTCACCTACGAGACCGGGACCGCACGCGGCCCCGAGGCCATTCTCCTGGCGAGCCAGCAGGTCGAGACCTTCGACGAGTGGCTCGAGGACGAGGCGCGGCGCCACGGTGTCGAGACCCTGCCGCCCGTGGTCTTTCCCGGTCCGCCTGAGGAGCTGGCGCCGGTCCTGGAGGAGCGTACCGGCAGCCTCCTCGACGCCGGACGCTTCCCCCTGCTCCTCGGCGGTGAGCACAGCCTGAGTCTCGGACCGATCCGCGCCGCCGCCGCCCGGCACCCGGATCTGGTGGTCCTGCACCTGGACGCCCATCCCGACCTGCGCGACGAGTTCGAGGGAACGCGCTACGGTCACGGCTGCGTCATGCGCCGCGTTCTCGAGGGCGGCGTCCGTCTGCACAGTTTCGGACTTCGGGCCATCTCGCCCGAGGAGCGGGCCTTCGCCCGCCGCGCCCGCGGCCTCCGCTGGATCTTGGCCCGCGAGCTCCTGCCCCTTGCGCCCCTGGAGCGCGTCGCCCGGATCCTCGAGGACCTGCCGGAGGCGCCGCTGTGGCTGAGCTGGGACGTGGACGGCCTCGATCCCTCCCTGGTCCCCTGTACCGGCACGCCCGAACCGGGCGGTCTGGACTGGTTCACCGTCAGCGAACTGCTCCGCGCCCTGGACCTGCGCGGCGCCTGTCTCGTCGGCGCCGAGCTCCTGGAGCTCTCCCCCCGTCCCGGCCAGCACGCCAGCGACTTCGCCGCCGCGCGCCTCGCCCATCGCCTCCTGGTCGCCGGCCTCCGCAGCCGTGAGCGGCGCCTGGCCGCCGCTCCGGCCCCCGCGCATGGAGATCCTGCTGGTCGAGGATGAGCGCAGCCTGGCCCTGCTCCTCGGGGACGCTCTCCGGGACCAGGGCCACCGGGTGACCGTGCTGCACGAGGGCGCTGCAGCCCTGGCCTGGCTCGGCGAGCGACGTGCCGACCTGGTGCTGACGGACGTACGCCTGCCCGGAGCCGACGGCCTGCGCGTCCTGGAGCGGGCGCGGGCCCTCGACCCACCGGCCGAGGTCCTGGTCATGACGGGCTATGCCACCGTCGAACAGGCCGTGGAGGCCATGCGCGCCGGCGCTGCCGGCTATCTGCAGAAGCCCTTCCCCGAGGACGCCCTGCTTCGCCAGGTCCAGCGCATCGCCGAGTTGCGCAGCCTGCAGCGCGAACTCGAGCGTCTGCGGGCGGAGTCCTCCGGCGTCGAGGATGATCTCGGCCTGACCGGGACAAGTGCCGGGATCCGTGAACTCCGGCGACGGATCCGCGCCGCTGCCCCGGGCGAGGCTCCGGTCTTGATCCAGGGCGAGAGCGGGGCCGGAAAGGAGCGTGTCGCCCGCGCCCTGCATCGCGTCTCCGGGCGTGCCGCCGGGCCCTTCGTTGCAGTGGCCTGCGGCGCCGTTCCCGAGGGTCTCCTCGAAGGTGAGCTCTTCGGCGTCTGCCAGGGCGCCTACACCGGCGCCGACCGCGACCGGGAGGGCCTGCTGGACCGGGCGGGGAACGGCACCCTGTTCCTGGACGAGGTCGAGGAGCTCTCCCTGGAGTCCCAGGCAGCCCTTCTGCGAGTTCTCCAGGAGCGGGAGTTCCGGCCCCTGGGGGGCGGAGCGGCGCGGCCCCTGCGAGCGCGGGTCCTGGGCGCTACGCGGATCGATCTGGCAGAGGCGGTCCAGAAGGGAGAGTTCCGCGAGGATCTGTACTTCCGCCTCGCCGTGGTTCCGGTGCAGGTGCCGCCGCTGCGCGAGCGGCGTGAAGACCTGCCGCTCCTGATCGCTTCCTTCCTGCGCGAGCTGGATCCCGAGGGAAAGCACGAGCTCCCCGCCGCCACCTGGAAGCGCCTGGTCCAGCACGACTGGCCGGGCAACGTCCGCGAGCTGGAGAACGCCACGCGCCGCGCCCTGGCCCTGTGCGGCGGGGCGCGCCTGCTGAAGCCGGAGCATTTCCTGCCGGGGGGGGTGCTGCAGTCGCGGCGCGAGCGGCCCGAGGACGTGCCGCCCCTGCGCGAGTGGGTGCGGCGGGCCGAGCGCGAGGCCATCCGGCGAGCACTGGCGGCGACCGGCGGCCGCAAGGCCGAAGCCGCCCGTCTGCTCGGCATCTCGCGCAAGGCCCTGTGGCAGAAGAGCCGCGAACTGGGCGTGGAGGGCGCCGGGCCGCCGGCGGGAGAGGGATCGTGAAGGCGGCCGCTCCGGGCACGCCGCCGTTGCGGTTGCGGGCGCCGCGGGTCTGGATCTGGACCGACCTGCATCTGCGCGAGGACCGGCCGGCGGAGGTCCAGGCCCTGGTCGCGGGGCTGGAGGGACTGCCCGCCGGGCCGGAGCCCGTCGTCATCCTTGGCGACCTGTTCGACGCCTACACCGGCCCGGAGGACTGGGAGGGACCCGCCTTCGCCCGCCTGCGCCGGGCCCTGGCCGGGCGCCTGGCGCACGGGCCGGTGATCCTCCTGCGCGGCAACCGGGACGTCCTCCTGGAGCCCGGGGATGCCGGCGCCGAAGGCATCCGCATCGAGGACCGGGTGTTCCTCGAGGGCCAGGGTGCCAGCCTGCTCCTGACCCACGGCGACGAGTTCTGCCTCCGGGACCGCTCCTATCAGCGCCTGCGGCGCTGGCTGCGGCGGCGCTGGCTGCGGCGGCTGTTCCGGGCCCTCCCGGCGGCCTGGAGGCAGGCCGCGGCCCGGCGCCTGCGCGGCCTGAGCCGGGAGGCCGTGGCGCGCAAGCCCCTGGACCGGCTGGCCCTGGTGGAGGAGGCCGTGGCCGCCGAGGCGAGGCGCCTGGGCGCCGGGGCGGTCGTCCAGGGCCATCTGCACCAGGACCGGGAGACGCGTCTGCAGGAGGGGCTGTGGCTGCGCGTGCTGCCGGCCTGGGATCCCGGGCAGGGGCCGTGGCTCCTGGAGGCCGGGGTGCAGCCTTCCTTGACCGCATCCCCGGCCGGGGTAGAATCCTCGGTTCGCATGGCTGCTTCCGGCCAGGATCCGGGGATTCCCGTCCTCACCCTCGACGGGCCGGCCGGCAGCGGCAAGAGCACCCTCGCCCGGCGTCTCGCCGAGGAGCTCGGCTGGGTGTGGCTCGACTCCGGGGCCTGGTACCGGGCCCTGGCCTGGGCCGTCCTCCAGGACCATGCCGATCCCGGCGACCCGGAGGCGGTCCTGGCGACGCTCTCTCGCATCCAGATCGAAGGAAGGCCGGATGGATCGGTGGTCGTGGACGGCCGTGTCCTCGGCTGCGAGCTGCGCACACCGGAGATCGACCGGGCCGTGCCCCTCGTGGCCGACCACGTTCCCGTACGGCGCGAACTCACCGCCCGCATGCGCGCCCTCCGCGACGGCCCGGGCATCCGCGGGATCGTCGCCGATGGCCGCGACGCGGGAAGCCACATCTTCCCGGACGCGACTCTGCGGGTCTACGTGGACGCTCCCCTCGAGGAGCGGGCGCAGCGGCGCTTCCTTCAGAACCAGGAGCGCGGACTGCCGGCCGATCTCGGCCGGATCCGCGCGGCGCTGCAAGAACGCGACGAGCGGGACGCAGCGCGCGGCGAGTACGCGCCACGGCCGGAGGCCGCGGACCGGGTCCTCGCCACTTCCGAACTGTCCGTAGAGCAGGCGATCGGGCGCCTGCGCGACTGGGTGGCGGAACGGACCGGCGGATCCGATGGATCCGGCGGCCCGCCGCCGGCCCGGGACGGCGACGCCGGGGCCGGGTCCCCGGGGGCCGGCGGTCTCCCCGAGTCCTCCTAGAGACACGTTCTCCCAACCCCCCTTCCCCATGGCCGCGAAGGACATCGTCCGACGCTTCGAACTCGACGAGGAAGCCCTCGAGAAGGAACTCCAGGGCATTCTCGGCGACCAGGATCCGGTCTCCGCGATCGGTGAGAAGACCGGCGCCGTGCAGCCGGAATCCACGGTGCCCGCCACCGTGCTGAGCATCAACCAGGAGGCCGGCCACGTGCTGGTCGACATCGGCGGCAAGGCCGAAGCGCCGATCCCCCTCGAGGAGTTCGAAGACGACGAGCGCCTGCCGGAGCCGGGCGACACCTTCGAGGTCTTCTACTACGGTGACGACCGCCATACGAACCTGCCCGTCGTCAGCAAGCGCGAAGCCGACCGTGCCCGCTCCTGGGCACGGGTGGTCGGCAAGTACGAGCCCGGTGACGTCGTCGAGGGCGTGGCCAAGAAGAAGATCAAGGGCGGCCTGCTGGTGGACGTGGACGGCGTCCTGGTCTTCATGCCGGCCTCGCAGATCGACCTTCGGCGCACCCCGGAACCGGCCGACTTCATCGGCCAGTCCCTGCGGGCGAAGATCGTCAAGATCGACGAGGAGCGCAAGAACATCGTCGTCTCGCGGCGCCAGCTCCTGGAGGAGGAGCGCTTCGAGAAGCGGGAGAAGCTCCTCGCGGAGATCGAAGAGGGCCAGGTGCGCACGGGCGTCGTCAAGAACATCGCCGACTTCGGCGCCTTCGTGGACCTGGGCGGCATGGACGGGCTGCTCCACGTCACCGACATGTCCTACGGGCGTATCAAGCACCCGCGTGAGATGGTCCGGATCGGGCAGGAGCTGGAGGTCTACGTCCTCAAGGTGGACCGCGAGCGCAACCGCGTCGCCCTGTCGCTGAAGGCTCTGAGCAAGGATCCCTGGGAGGACATCCAGGAGCGGTACCCCGTCGGGACGGTGCACAAGGGACGGATCGCCAACATCGTGCCCTACGGCCTGTTCGTGGAGCTGGAGCCCGGCGTCGAGGGGCTGGTGCACGTCTCGGAACTGAGCTGGACCCGTCAGAACCTGAATCCGGAGTCCGAGTACGAGCGCGGCCAGGAGATCGACGTCTTCGTCAAGGCCATCGACCTCGAGAAGAAGGAGATGTCCTTGAGCGTGCGCGAGGTCGAGGGCAACCCCTGGGACCGGATCGCCGAGGACTACCAGCCGGGGACGGTCATCGAGGCCACGGTCAAGAACCTGGCGAGCTACGGCGCCTTCGTGGAGATCGAGGAGGGCATCGACGGCCTGCTCCACAACACCGACTTCCACTGGACGCGGAAGATCCAGCACCCCTCGGAGATGGTCCGCAAGGGCGACCGCATCCAGTGTGTGGTCCTGTCCGTGGACAAGGAGAAGCAGCGCATCTCCCTGGGCATGAAGCAACTGACCAAGAACCCCTGGGAGGACTACATCCCGGCGAACTACCACGTCGGCGATGTCCTCTCGGGTTACATCACCAAGAACATCTCCTCGGGATCTTTTGTCAAGCTCGAGGAGGAGCTGGAGGCCTTCATGCACTGGTCCTCGCTGCCTCACGAGTGGCAGGACAACCCGGAGGAGCACTGCATCCCCGGTCTCAAGGTCGAGGTTCGGGTGGTGCGCGTGGACTGCGGCGAGGAACGCATCGGTCTTTCCTTCCTGCACGCGGACTTCGAGGAGAACGACGAGGTGCGCAGGCAGTGGCAGGAAGCGCAGGAACGCAAGAAGGCGCGCAAGGCGGCCCGCGAGGCGGCCAAGGCCGAGGCCCAGGAAGGGGCCGCGGAGCAGGGCGCGGCGGTCGAGCAGGCCGGGGCTCCCGAGCCCGGCGCCGCCCAGGAGGAGGCCGAGTCCGGAGGCGAGCCTGCGGGCGCGGCGCAGGACGCCGGGACCTCCGCTTCCGCCGGCGGGTCCGGCGGTGGTGCGTCCGCTCCGGAGGAGCCCGCCGAGGCTGAGGCCTCCGAGGAGGAGGATGCGGTGGACGCCGGCGAGCCGGAGGCCGAGAAGGCACCGCAGGACTGAGCCGCCCCGGCGGTGTCGAGCGCCCGCTCTCCCTTCGGGGGGTGGGCGCTCCCTTCGTTCCGCCAGGGCACAATGGGCCCATGCCCCGGTCTCCGGCTGCTCTCCTGTTCCTGCCCCTTCTGGCTGGAGGCGGCTGCGGGCTCCTGTCCTTCGAGGAAGCACAGGACCCGGGAGCGGCCGCGGGTGCGGAGGTGCAGGCGGTCACGGGGAGGGCGGAGCCCGGTCGCGCGCCGGAGGCGGAGTGGGGGGCCGCCCCGGTCCGGGCGGGAGGCGCGGCAGGTCCGCAGCCCCCGGCGCCGCGTGAGCCCGAGGTCTGGTCGGAAGAGGAGCTGGACCGCCAGACCCGCCTCGCCCTTGCCGTCCTGCGTGCCCGTGGCGCCGGGGCGGCCCTGAGTCGGCACGCCCGGGTGCGCGTGAGCGGGCCGCGGACCTTCGGCGAGCGGGTCCCCGTGGAGCTGGTCCTCTTCAATGCCCTCGGGGGGGAACTCGAGCTGCGGCCCAGCGACGGCGGCCTGTGGATGGAACTGGAATGGCGCGTGGAGCGCTGGAGCCCCTATGGGGACCGTCAGGTCGGCTGGCAGCGGCGGGCCTTGCGCGTCGAAGGGCCTGTGGTCCTCGGTCCCGGACAGGCCTGGCGGGAGCAGACCGAACTCCCCTTGGAGGCGAGCGCCTTCGAGGGGAGCGCCCTGTGGAGAGTCGAGCTGGGGGTGCGCCTGCGGCCGGACGGCGCCGTCCTGGACGGTGAGGAGCTTCCCCTGGACGAAGTGCGCTTCCAGCCCGGCGAGATCCTGGCCTTCCCGGCTGGGTGGAAGCCCCTGGCAGCCGATCCTCTCGCTTCCCTGGAGCAGGCGGCCTCGCTGGAGGCGCCGCAGGCCGACCGTCACGTCCTCGTGGCCGCTGCCCTCCTGCGGCCGGGCCAGCGGCGGCAGGGAATGGAGACCCTGATCCGGACCCTGGAGACGACGCGGCACGCCACGCGGGCGCGGACCGCCGTCGCCGCCCTCGCCTTCCTCGCCGGGCCGGTTGTGGCCGAGGAGCTCGGCCTGGCACCGGCGCGCTGGCTCGCCTGGTGGGAAGGCGGCGGGCGTCCGTAGACTCGGCGGCGCCATGGCAAGGGATGCCCTCCGGGATGCAGCGGTCCAGGACCGCCTGCTCCAGCGCCTTCGGTCTCGTGCGGCCGATCTCGTGACCTCCGAGGAGCTCACGGAGCGCCTGCGGCAGGCTTGCGAGAGCGGCAGGCCGCTGCGGGTGAAGTTCGGCATCGATCCGACCTTCACCGACGTCCATGTCGGCCACGCGGTCCCGATCCGCGTCCTCCGCTGGTTCCAGGAGGCCGGGCATCTGCCGGTCCTGATCCTGGGAGATGCGACGGCGCGTCTCGGCGATCCGACGGGGCGCAACGAACAGCGGCCGCCGCTGTCGAGGACGGAGGTGCAGGGCAATGCCTCGCTCTACCTGGAGCAGATCGGGGTGCTGCTCGACCTTGCGGGCTGTGAGGTCCGGCACAATGCGGAGTGGTTCGAGGCGATGGACTTCTTCGACGCCCTGAAGCTGGCCGCCCGGGGGACGGTGGCGCGGCTCCTGGAGCGCGACGACTTCCAGAAGCGGCTCGGGAAGGGGCTGCCGATCCACCTGCATGAGATGCTCTACCCCTTGATGCAGGGATGGGACTCCGTGCAGGTCCGAGCCGACGTGGAGATCGGAGGCAGCGATCAGCTGTTCAACCTGCACATGGGGCGTCTGCTGCAGGAGCGTGACGGGCAACCGCCTCAGGTCTGCCTGACGACTCCGCTGCTGCTTGGCACCGACGGCCGCAAGATGTCCAAGACCTTCGGCAACCACATCGCCCTGCAGGCGCCGGCCGGCGAGATCTACGGCCGAGTCATGAGCCTCCGCGACGAGTCCATGGAGGACTGGTTCCGGCTTCTGACCGATCTGCCGGAGGAGGAGATCCGGTCTCTCCTGGAGGGCCATCCGCGGGAGGCCAAGGCACGTCTGGCGCGGGAGGTGACGGCCTGGTTGCGTGGAGCTGGGGCGGCCGAGGAGGCCGCGAGGGAGTTCGACCGGAGGTTCAAGGAGAGGCAGCTGCCCTCGGAGATCCCGGAGAAGCGGGTTCCGGCCGGGGTGCGGTCTCTGGCGTCGCTTCTCAAGGAGACGGGGCTCTGCTCTTCGACCAGTGAGGCGAGGCGTCTGGTGGCGCAGGGGGGGGTGCGCGTGGAGGGT
>JALUUN010000287.1 GCA_027021325.1 Planctomycetota bacterium | reverse complement strand
CCCGGTCCAGAGGGACGCTTCCGTTTCGACGGACTCGCCCCCGGCCGCTACCGGATCCTGCTCCTGGCCGGGGCGCGCGAACGGCGGAGCGCCTGGCTGGAGCTGGAGGCCGGCGAGACACGGCTGGAGGACCTCGTCCTGCCCCCCTCCTGAAGGCATCACGCCCCCGGAAGGCCCCTGATCGCCGGGCGGCCGCCGGGCTAGAATCTCTCGCCCTGTCCGCCGTGGCCCCCTTCCAGCACCGCCGGAAACGAAGGGGGATTCCCTGCCCGTCCCGCCCCGATGCTGGCTGCCTACGCACCCCTTCTGGCCTGGCTGGTGCTGGTCCTGGTCTTCGTGACCGGGCTGCTCTGGGTCACCGACCGCATCGGCCGGCCGCGGCCGGCCACGGGCAAGGCCGACACCTACGAGTGCGGGATGGAGCCGGTCGGCGACGCCCACCGGCGCTTCTCGGTCCACTACTACCTGGTGGCCGTCCTCTTCATCCTCTTCGACGTCGAGGCCCTGTTCCTGATCCTCTGGGCCCTCCAGGCCCGGGAACTGGGGACCCCGGGGCTTCTCGAGGTCGGCTTCTTCCTCGCCGTCCTGGCCGTGGGATGGCTGCACATCTGGCGCCGCGGAGGCCTGGAATGGGATCGCTGATCGAGGCCCCGGAGCCGCGCAACGCCGGCGGGCAGGGCTTCTTCACGACGCGCCTGCAGCACCTCATCAACTGGGGGCGCAAGAACAGCCTCTGGCCCATGCCCCTGGGCCTGAGCTGCTGCGCCATCGAGATGATGGCCATGGTCGGGCCGCGCTACGACCTGGCGCGCTTCGGCGCCGAGGCCATGCGCTTCACGCCGCGCCAGTGCGACCTGATGATCGTGGCCGGGACGCTCACCTGGAAGATGGCCCAGGCGGCGCGCACGGTCTACGACCAGATGCCGGAGCCGAAGTGGGTCATCGCCATGGGCGTCTGCTCCTCCTCCGGCGGCATGTACAAGAACTACGCCGTGGTCCAGGGCATCGACTCCATCCTGCCGGTGGACATCTACGTTCCCGGCTGTCCGCCGCGACCGGACGCCGTCATCGACGCCCTGTTGAAGATCCAGAAGAAGATCGAGAAGGAGAGGCCGCTGGCCCGATGAGGCCGGCACCGCCCCCCTCGCAACGCGTCGTGAGAATCCCTCCCGACCAGATCCGCAACCAGGCCGAGGAACTGCGCAGCCTCGTCGCCGGCATCGAGGGCGCGTCGGTGGAGGAAGGCATCGACATGCCGGTTCTGCACCTGCCCCGGGAGCGGCTCCTGGAGGGCCTGCAGATCCTGCGGGACGGCCCCCTGGCCTTCCGTCACTGCTCGATGCTCACGGCGGTGGACCGCATGCCCGAGGAGCCGCGCTTCGAGGTCGTGTACGGTCTCTACTCCATCGAGCACAACCGCTGGGTGCGGGTCAAGACGCGCTGCGGCGAGTTCGACGCCGTAGTGCCGAGCGTCACCGGACTCTGGCCCGGCGCCAACTGGCTGGAGCGGGAGTGCTACGACATGTTCGGGATCCGCTTCGCCGACCACCCCGACCTGCGCCGGATCCTCATGCCCGAGGGCTACGAGGGCTTTCCCCTGCGCAAGGAGTTTCCCCGCGAGGGCATCGAGCCCGGGCGCCTGTACCGCGAATGGGAGCGCCGCCGCCAGGAGCCGCCGGCGACGGCCGCGGGCGAGAGTGCCGGGAGGTACGAGGTCTGATGCCCGAGCTGCGCAGCTTCGAGTACACCCCCTCGACGGCCCAGGACCCCCTGCACGGGGATCCCTTGATGCTGAACATGGGGCCGCAGCACCCCGCCACCCACGGCGTGCTGCGCCTCAAGATCCAGCTCGACGGCGAGACCATGGTGGAGGTGGACCCGGACGTCGGCTACCTGCACCGCGGCAAGGAGAAGATGTGCGAGGAGCTCGGGTGGCGGAAGTTCTTCCCGCACACCGACCGGATGGACTACCTGACACCGGTCCTTCCGAATCTCGCCTTCGCCCTCGCCCTGGAGAAGCTCGCCGGCCTCGAGGTGCCGCCGCGCGCGCAGCTCCTGCGAGTGATGTTCAGCGAACTGGGCCGCATCGCCTCGCACATGATCTACGCCGGCACCACCGGCATCGACCTCGGGGCGGTGACCCTCTTCTTCTACTGCTTCCGCGAGCGGGAGAAGATCTACGACATCCTCGACTCCTACTCCGGCCACCGCATGAACAACACCTACGTGCGGATGGGCGGGATGGCGGCGGATGTCTCGCCGGAGACCGTGGAGCGCATCCGGGCCTTCGCGCGCGACTTCCCGTCCAAGATGGACGAGTTCGAGGAACTCCTCACCGGCAACCGCATCTGGTACGACCGCAATCGCGGCGTCGGCCGGATCTCCGCCGAGGACGCCGTCGCCATGGGCCTGACCGGGCCCAACCTGCGCGGTTCCGGGGTCGCCTACGACGTGCGCAAGGCCCAGCCCTACTGCGGCTACGAGACCTTCGACTTCGAGGTTCCGGTCGGCGAACAAGGGGACGCC
>JALUUN010000286.1 GCA_027021325.1 Planctomycetota bacterium | reverse complement strand
CGCCTGATCCTGGAACAGGTCCCGGGCATCGGCGCCGCCCGCCGCAAGCAGCTCCTGGACCTCTGCGGCGGCGACCTCCAGGTTCTGCGCGGCATGGATCCCGAACGCCTCGCCGCGCTCCCGGGCATGCGCCGGGAGCTGGCCGAGCGGGTCCTCCGGCACCTCGAGGAGGTCCTGCCCTGAGGACTTGTCCGGATGGCCCGGCGGAGCCCCGGCGCCTACCCTCCTGCGCGTCATGCCGCCGCTCCGCCTGACCGGCGCCGATCCTCAGGAGGAGGAGATCCTCCGCTGGCTGGAGGAGGCCGGGGCCCGGGACCCGGCCACGGCCCGGCCCGGGCCGCCGCCGGGGACGCCGGAGACCCTGGAGGAACTCCTGGCCTGGGGGGCGGTGGTCCGCACCGCCGAGGGCCGCTTCTGGATGGACCCGGTCCGCGCCCGGGTGCTCCGCCAGCGCCGCCGCGGCGCCTGGCTCTCCCTGCTGGGGATCGCCATCTTCCTTCTCCTGCTCCTGGCGATCCTGGTCCAGCTCCTCGCGGGCTGAGGCGGCCGCGGCTACCGGGGAGGAAGTCCCGGAATCACCACTTCCGTCTCCTCGGCTCCGATCTCCACCCGTTTCGGGCCTTCCCAGGAGGGATGGAAGACGGCCAGGCCGTAGCGTTCTCCCGGCCGCCGCCAGGGAAAGCGAAGGCTCCCGTCCTCGTCGGTCCGCCCTTCGGGAAGCTGCCGGTAGAAGCCGTCCTCCACGGCGACCCAGGCCAGGACCCGGGCCCCGGCGAGGGGCGTTCCGTCTCCGCGGACCAGGTGCAGGTCGGCACCGGCAGGTCCGGGGTCCAGGAAGAGATCGACCTCCCAGTCCTCCTGCAGGGGGGTGTTCTCGTCGCGGACGCGGAGATCCGATCCCTCGCGGGAGAAGGCGAAGACCGCCAGGCGGCGGGCGCGCGGGACCCGGAGCGCGTCGTGGCCGGCGTCGTCGGTCCAGACCGTCCGCTTCGCGGTCCGGCGCCGGACTCCGGAGGCCCCGTAGACGACTCCCATGCCGAACAGGCCGGGGTCCTGGACCAGGGGCACGACCGCCTGCTCCCAGGGGGCGAGATCGGCCGTGAGCTCGACGGCGACTCCGGGAGCCGGCTCGCCGTCCGCGCCGTGGACGAAGCCGTGGACGAGGGGCCGCCGGGTCAGGCTTCGCGCCAGGTCCAGGCGGGCCGCTGCCGGCACCTCCAGAGGCTCGAGGACCGGATCGTGGTCCCGGCTCCAGAACTGGAGCCACCACCGGCCGCCGCGGGGCAGGACCAGTTCCAGGGATCCGTCCTCTTCCTCCTCGTCGGGGAGGGCGCGGAGCTCGGACTGGAGCAGCCCCTCGGCCCGCGCGTACTCGAGGAAGAAGACCGGCGAGTCCAGGATGTCGGCGGGCAGCAGGCTGGCGGAGGAGGCCCAGCGCCTGCGGACGGCTTCCTCGTCGGCGAGGGTGGCGGCGAAGGCGGTCCTCCGGGTCAGGGCCTCGCCCGTGGCTGCATCCAGGAGCAGGACCTCCAGGACCGGACGGTAGGGAAGCGCCAGGACGCCCTGGTCGTCCGGAAGGGCCTCGTCGAGGGGAAAGAAGACCTCCTGGGGGCCCTCCTCATGCGGGGCCTCGTACCTCCAGGCCAGACCCGGGGAACCCCCGGCGTAGCGCTCGGGGAGCACGGCCGGCGGACGGAGCGGGAGGAGGAGGCGTCCGCGGCCATCCACCAGGTCCAGCTGCAGTCCCTCCAGGAGCTCCCCGGTCCGGCGATCCCGGACCTCCTGGATCCACACGCCCTTCGGCACTGGCGAGGCATCCTGCCGGGCGAGCTCGGGCCGGGCGGCAGGACGCCGATCCGGCACCCCGGTCTCCAGACGCGCCTCCCCCGGGGAATCCGGAGGGGCCAGACGGCAGAGGGCCTCCCCGAAGATCCAGGCGCCGAGTCCCAGGAGGAGGAGGGCGCCGCCGGCCCGGCGGAAGGCCCGGCCGCGGCCCGAGCTCTCGTCGGGCTTCCGGGTCATGGACAGAACCCGCCCGGCTGGCCTGGAGGGCCGTGGGCACCCCAGGGAGGGGAGGCCAGGTCGCAGGGCAGGAAGTGGATTCCGCTGGCGCCTCCTGGTCCTCCGACCCCGGGAGCACCCCCTCCCCCGGTGCCTGTTGCTCCCGTGCAGACAGGATTCCCGGTCTGCGGGGAAACGCAAGCGTCACCGCCATCGCCTCCGGGGCCGCCATCTCCGCCCGGCCCCCCAGGCTCGCAGGCAAGCCAGAGCGGTGGGATGTCCGGGTTGTAGTACCCCTCACCGCCTGGCCCTCCTCTTCCACCCTGACCACCGGTGCCCCCTGTCGCACGACAGGGAACATCCCACATGAAGAGGAAGACATCGCCTCCATGCCCCCCCGTGCCTCCCGCTCCTCCGGCCCCTGCTGCGACCCGTGAAGTCGCAGTCCAGACACGTGGGGCTCCACCCTGCTGACCGAGTCCGCCGACTCCTCCTCTTCCCCCGATCCACCATCCCCCTTCGCCTTCTGGAAAGGCGTAGACCAGATTCTGGCCTTGACAGGCGGGAGCACCCTGGGCTCCTGGCAGCCCCGGAGCCGGGGGGCGGGCGGAAGATCTCCATCGCAGCCTGTGTCTCCGGTGTAGTCGGGGGCTTGCGGCGGATCCTGCGGAACAGCAGGGAAAGGGGCCACCCAATGGGCGAGGATAAGGAGAAGCAGCGAGAATCTCATGACGGGCGGCAGGATACGGCTGGGGGGGGACGCATGGGGTTCACGCGGTGCCCGCTGCCAGCCTGCTTGCCGTTCAGATTGAGCCCGGAGGGCCCTCGGGACGGCCTTGCGGCCGGCGGGCCCGCGGGTGGTGGAGGCGGTGGAGGGCCCGGAGCTCGTCCACCTCCACATGGGTGTAGCGTTCCGTCGTGCGCAGGTCGGCATGGCCGAGGAACTCCTGGACGCTGCGCAGGTCGCCGCCGCCGGCGAGGAGGTGGGTGGCGCAGGAATGGCGCAGGATGTGGGGGTGGAGCGGGCGGCGGATGCCGGCCCGGCGGGCGTGCTCGCGGACCAGGCTCCAGGCGCGGTGGCGGTCGAGGGCGCGGCCGCTCCGGCTGAGGAGGACCCAGGGCGGCCGCTCCGCCGTGCGGGCGGTCCGGGTGGGCCGGCCCTCCCGGAGCCAGGTCTCGACCCGCTCGCGGGCCAGGCCGCCGAAGGGGACGAGGCGCTCCCTGCCGCCCTTGCCGAGGATCCGGATCAGCCCCGGCTCCTCCGGCCGGGCGCCGGCGCGGAGGCTCAGATCCCCGAGGTGCAGGCCGCAGGCCTCGGAGACCCGCAGGCCGCCGCCGTAGAGGAGGGCCAGGAGCGCCCGGTCCCGTTGGCCCTTCCAGTCCTCCGCCGGCGGGGCGTCGAGGAGCGCCCGCGCCTCCTCCGGGGAGAGGACCTCCGGCAGGCGCCGCCAGAGGCGCACGCGCCCGGCGAAGCGGGTCGGGTCCTGCTCCGGGCCGCGGCCCTCGGCCTGGAGGAAGCGGTAGAACCCGCGCAGGCTCGCGAGCAGCCGCGCCTGGCTGGCCGGAGCGGCCCCCTGGCGGCGGGCGGCGGCCAGGACCCCGGCCAGGTCCTCGGCCGTGACCTCCTGCCAGGCGGCGCGGCCGGCGGCGTGCAGCAGGCGGGCGGCCTTCTCCAGGTCGCGCCGGTAGGCGGCGGCGGTGTGCGGGCTGCGCCCGGCCTCGCCGGCGACGCTCGCGATCCAGGCGCGGATCTCCGGGGCGAAGGCCGCGGGGACCGGCTGCGCCTCCCCTGGTTGACCCATCGGCGGCACCTTCCCTATGATTCTCCGCCTTTCGAGGGCCGGTCCCCTCGGGGGATCCGGCCAGGAAGGGCGGCGCCGGGGCCTTCCCGGCGCAGGACCACCCTACCCCGGCGGGCCCTCCCGCCGTACCCGTCCCCGGGCTCCGGGCCGCCGGAGCTGATCCCAGGTGTCTCCATGCCGAAGCTGGCCAAGACCAAGGTCAACAAGTTCCGCAAGCGTCTGCTCCAGGTCCTCGAGGAACTCGGCGGCAAGCTGGAACACATGGAGGAGTCCATCCTCAAGGGGGATGGCGAGATCTCGCCCGACGAGGTGGACGAGTTCGGCTCCGACGCCTACAGCACGGAGTTCCAGATCGGCCTCCTGGAGAACGAAGAGGAGATCCGCCGCGAGACCCTCGAGGCCCTGCAGCGCTGCGACGCCGGGACCTACGGCGTCTGCGAGCGTTGCGAGAAGCTGATTCCCGAGCGGCGCCTCGAGGTGCTGCCCTGGGCCCGCTACTGCGTCGCCTGCCAGAAGGCGGTCGAGGAAGGCGAGGAATGACCTCGGGGGAGGGGGCGCCGCCGGTGGCCGTGGCGGCCCGGCCCGCCGGCCTCGGCTCGCGCCGGCTGGCCCTCTTCTGGTCCGCCGTGCTCCTGCTCGTGGCGGCGGACCTCCTGAGCAAGGACTGGGCCTGGAGCACCGCCCCGCCCGGCCAGGGCAAGGTGCCGCTGCTCGGCGACTGGCTCTACCTCCACTGTGTGTACAACCCGGGCGGCCTCTTCGGCCTTGGCCAGGAGCTGACCCTGCCCCTGACCCTGGTCCGGGCCCTGGCCGCGGTCTTCCTCGCCTGGCTGATGACGCGCCAGGCTCCAGGAGCCCGCCTCGCCCTTCCGACCCTCGCCCTCCTGGAAGCCGGGGCCCTGGGCAACCTCTACGACAACCTCTCGCGCTGGGCGCCCTGGGCGGGAAACGGGGAGGTCCGGGACTTCCTGCGGGTGGAACTCGCCCGGCCGGGCTTCTGGCCGGAGCGGCTCTGGCCCTTCGATCCCTGGCCGATCTTCAACCTCGCCGACGCCTGCATCACCGTCGGTTTCCTTCTCCTCATCACCGGCGCCGCCCGGGTGCGCCTGCACCGGCCGCAGGCGCCGCAGGGGGAAGGGCGGTGAGCAGCGGACTCCTGACCAGCGCGGTCGGGAGCCTGGAGCTTCGCTCGCCCCTGCTGACGGGTTCGGGGACCTTCGGCCACGATCCTGCCGCCGCCCTGCGCTTCCTCGGGCCGGAGGACCTCGGCGCCCATGTCCTGAAGACGGTCACGCCCCGGCCGCGCACCGGCAACCCGCCGCCGCGCCTGGTGGAGACGCCCGCGGGGCTCCTGAACAGCATCGGCCTGGAGAACCGGGGACTCGCCTGGTTCCTGGAGGAGGTCGCCCCCCAGCACCGCGAGGCGCCCTGGCCGGTGGTCGGCAACGCCGGCGGCGAGAGCGTGGAGGAGTTCGTGGAGGTGGTCGCCGCTTTCGGCGCGGAGCCCGCCCTGGCGGCCATCGAGATCAACCTGTCCTGCCCGAACGTCCAGGGCGGGGCCCTGCCCTTCAGCACCTCCCCGGAGGCCGTCGGCGAGGTGGTGGCCGCCTGCCGGGCGGCCACGGACAAGCCCCTCTGGGCCAAGCTCTCGCCCAACGTCACCCGCATCGCGCCTCTGGCCCGGGCCGCCGAGGAGGCCGGAGCCGACGCCCTGACGGTCTGCAACACCCTCCTCGGCCTGGTCGTGGACTGGCGCCGCCGGCGGCCGGCCCTGGGCCAGGGGATGGGCGGGCTGAGCGGCCCGGCGATCCGGCCCGTGGCCCTGCGCCTGGTCTGGGAGTGCCGGCAGGCGGTGGGCCTGCCCATCGTTGCCAGCGGCGGCGTCTCCTCGGCGGAGGACGTGCTCCAGTTCCTCGTCGCCGGCGCCTCGGCGGTCCAGGTGGGAAGCTACTGCTTCCGCCGGCCGGACGGCATCCGGCGGATCGCCGGGGATCTGCGCCGTCTCCTCGCCGAGGAGGGCTGCCGCGTGCGCGAGCTGGTCGGCAGCCTGCGCTGGCCCGGCGGTGGCGCTGCGGGCGGCGGCGAGGGCTGAGGCTCCGGCGCCTATACTGTGCGGTCCCTCCGCTCGCGGCCGGGCCCCCGCGGGTCGTGCGTCCAGCGGAGCCAGCAGGGCAGTCCAGCGTGATCGACCTCGAATCCATCAGCGACGCGTTGACCGGCCTGGGCCACGGGCTCGGCCAGGTCATGAAGCGGGTCTTCGGCTCGCGCAACCAGCGGGTGATCCGCAGGTACCTGCCGCGGGTGCAGGAGATCAACCAGAAGGAGGAGTGGGCGAAGTCCCTCAGCCAGGAGGAGATGCGGGCCCGGACTGCTCAGTGGAAGGCGGAACTGGAGCCGCTGCGCGAGCGGGCCGTGACCGAGGAGGGCAAGGAGCACCCCGAGCTCCGGGCCTTTCTCGACCGGATCCTGCCGGAGGCCTTTGCCCTGGTCCGGGAGGCCTCGGTCCGGACCCTGGGCATGCGCCATTTCGACGTCCAGCTGATCGGCGGCATGGTCCTGCACCAGGGCGCCATCGCCGAGATGGCGACCGGCGAGGGCAAGACCCTGGTGGCGACGCTTCCGGCCTACCTGAACGCCCTGGCCGGCAAGGTCTACGTGGTTACGGTCAACGACTACCTGGCGCGGCGGGACGCCGACTGGATGCGCCCGGTCTACGAGTATCTGGGGGTCAGCGTCGGCGCCATCCAGTCGCCCATGGGGCCCGCCGAGCGCAAGCCGGTCTACGCCTGCGACATCGTCTACGGCACCAACAACGAGTTCGGCTTCGACTATCTCCGGGACAACATGAAGACCCGGGTCGAGGACCAGGTCCAGAAGCACCTGGACTACGCCATCATCGACGAGGTGGACTCGATCCTCATCGACGAGGCGCGGACGCCGCTGATCATCAGCGGACCGGCCACCGGTGACGCCGAGAAGTACCGGGTCGGCATCCAGGCCGCGCGCCGGCTGGAACCCGAGCTCCACTTCGAGCTCAAGGAGAAGGAAAAGCAGGCGATCCTGACCGAGGAGGGCATCGTCCGGGCCCAGGAACTCCTCGGCGTGGAGGACTTCTACACCCATCCGGCCAACATGGAGTGGCCACACGTCATCGAGCAGTGCCTGCGCGCCCTGCACCTCTTCAAGCGTGACGTGGACTATGTCGTGAAGGACGGCCAGGTGGTGATCGTGGACGAGTTCACCGGCCGCCTCATGGAGGGCCGGCGTTGGTCCGACGGCCTGCACCAGGCGGTGGAGGCCTCGGAAGGCCTGAAGCCGCGGGCGCAGAACCAGACGCTGGCGACGATCACCTTCCAGAACTACTTCCGGCTGTTCCGCAAGCTGGCGGGCATGACCGGCACCGCCATGACCGAAGCCGGGGAGTTCGCCCGGATCTATGACCTGGACGTCATTGCCATCCCGACCAACAGGCCCATCGCCCGCAAGGACGAGCCGGACGTCATCTACCTGCGCGCCGAAGACAAGTGGCGCGCCATCGCCGACGAGATCGAACAGGTGCACCGGGTCGGCCAGCCGATCCTGGTCGGCACCACGAGCATCGAGACCTCGGAGATGCTGTCCGGCATGCTCAAGAGGCGTGGCGTGCCGCACGAGGTCCTGAACGCCAAGCACCACGAGCGCGAGGCCCAGATCGTGGCCCAGGCCGGGCGCCTGGGGGCGGTGACCGTGGCCACGAACATGGCTGGCCGCGGCACCGACATCGTCCTCGGCGGCAACCTCGAGGCCCTGGTCCAGTCCGAGGCCCTGGCCCGCGGCGTGGAGCCCGAGGACGCCGCGGCCGTGGAGGCGATCCGCCAGGAACTGGCACCGGTCCTGGCGAAGGAGAAGGAGCAGGTCCTGGCGGTGGGCGGCCTCTACGTCCTCGGCACCGAGCGCCACGAGGCGCGGCGCATCGACAACCAGCTGCGCGGCCGCAGCGGCCGGCAGGGGGACCCGGGGCGCAGCCGCTTCTTCCTGTCCCTGGACGACGATCTGATGCGGAAGTTCTACCGCGACTGGGTGAAGAACTTCCTGTCCCGGGCCGGCATGGGCGGCGGCGAGCCGGTGGAGTCGCCCATGGTCTCGCGTGCCATCGAGAAGGCGCAGAAGAAGGTCGAGGCCTACCACTTCGAGATCCGGCGCAACCTCCTCGAGTATGACGAGGTGATGGACAAGCAGCGGAAGCTCATCTACGAGCACCGCCAGGAGGCCCTGGAGGCCCAGGACCTCCGCGAGCGCGTCGTCGCCATGTTCGAGGAGGTCATCCAGGATTGCTTCGAGCGCTACGGCGGCGACGGCCGCGACGTGCCGCCGGACTGGCAGGCGATCTGCCTCTGGGCGCAGCGCAAGTGGGGATTCGAAGGGACGCCCGAGGAATTGGAGGCGGCCGGCCGCAGCCGCGTCGTCGAGATCCTGCAGGAAGACGCCCTGCGGCGCTTCGAGGAGCGCGAGAAGGAACTCGGCGAGGAGACCATGCGCGAGCTCGAGCGCTTCCTGGTCCTGAACGCCATCGACAGCAAGTGGAAGGACCACCTCTACACCATGGACGCCCTGCGCGCGGGTATCGGCCTGCGCGGCTATGCCCAGGTGGATCCGAAGCAGGAGTACAAGCGCGAGGGTCTCGCCCAGTTCGAGCAGCTGCTCTTCGCCATCGCAGACGACGTCACGGACTACATCCTCAAGGTCCAGCTGCGCAGCCGCGAGGCCGAGGAGGAGCACCTGGCACGCAACTACCGGGAGCAGGCGGCCCGGCACCCGAGCTTCGCCGGGTCGGTGACGACCGGTCCGGTGGAGGGGCGCCCGGTCCGGCAGGTGGCGGTCGGCTACAAGGCGGCGGCCTCCCGGAGCCGCCCGGCGAGTCCGATCCAGGAGTACGCGCGGCAGAAGGCCGCCGCCTCGGCGGGGGGGCGCCCTGGTGGCGCCGCCCCGGCCTCGCCGCCGGCCGAGCCGGCGGTGCCCAAGGTCGGCCGCAACGAGCCCTGTCCCTGCGGGTCGGGCCGCAAGTACAAGCAGTGCCACGGCAAGGGCCGTTGAGCCGGCCCCGGGGCGCCGCCTACCTCCTCTACGACGGGCTCCTGGCCCTGGGAGCGGCGGCCCTCCTGCCCTGGGCCCTGGTGCGTTGTACCTGGGATCCGGAGTTCCGGCGCGGGCTCCGCGACCGCCTGGCCCTGGGCGGCCCGGCTCTGGCACGAGGCGGACGCCGCCGTCTGCTCCTGCACGGCGTCTCGGTGGGGGAGGTGGTGGCCATGCGCCCTCTGGTGCGCGCCCTGCTCGAGGAGGAGTCGGGCCTGGAGCTGGTCCTCAGCTCGACGACCCCGAGCGGCCGGGCCACGGCCCGGCGCCTGTGGCCGGACCTTCCGGTGCGCGCCTTCCCTCTGGACCTGCGCGGCGCCTGCCGCCGCTTTCTGGACCAGGTGCGCCCCGATGCGGTGATCCTCATGGAACTGGAGATCTGGCCCAACTTCCTGCGGGTCTGCGGCCGCCGCGGCATCCCCGTGGCGATCGTCAACGGACGCATCACCGAACGCTCCATGGGCGGCTACCTGCGGGTGCAGCGCCTCCTGCCGCAGTTCGACCGGATCGGCCTCTACGGCGTCCAGAACGAACTCTACGCCGAGCGCTTCCGCCGGCTGCAGGTGCCGGACGAGCGCATTGTCGTGACCGGGAACCTGAAGTACGACAACCTGCCGGAGAGTGGAGTCTCCGGTTCGCCGCCCGAGCCCTGGCGGCACTGGTTCGAGGGCCGGGTGGTCCTGGCCTGCGGTTCCACCCACGAGCCGGAGGAGCGGGAGATCCTGGAGGCGGTGGCGGCGCGGCAGGAGCTGAGCGACCTGGTCCTGGTCTTCGTCCCGCGCCACCCGGACCGCGCCGGGCGCCTCCTGCGGCGCCTGGAGGAGGGGCCGCGTCCGGTCTTCCTGCGCAGCCGGCTGCATGTGGAACGGCCCCTGCCGCCGGGCGCGGTCCTGGTGGTGGACACCTTCGGCGAACTGGAGGCGGTGTACCGCGCCTCCCGGGTCGCTTTCGTCGGCGGCTCCCTCCTTCCCCATGGCGGTCAGAACGTCCTCGAGCCCGCCGCCCTCGGCCGTCCCGTCCTGACCGGCCCGAGCACCGAGAACTTCGGCGAGGAGGTGGAACTGCTGCGCCGGGCTGGAGGACTCCGTTCTGGGGAGACGGCACCGCTCCTGATAGAATCCGGCCTGCCCTGGCTCCTTTCCGGGGAACAGGCCCGGGAAGCCGGCGAGTGTGCCGCCCGGGCGCTTCGGGCGCGGCGCGGGGCCGCCCGGGCCACCCTGGCGGCCCTGCGCCGCGCCGGCCTCCTGGAGTCCGGCCGCACCCCTTCCGATTCCGAGACTCCTTCTCCCGCCGGCTGAGCCGGCTTCCGACCCCACGGCATGGAACGCAAGCTGTTCACCTCCGAGTCCGTTTCCATGGGACACCCGGACAAGGTCGCCGACCAGATCAGCGACGCTGTCTTGGACGCCTGTCTGTCCCAGGACGACGGAGCGCGGGTCGCCTGCGAGACCTTCGTGACCACGGGGCTGGTGGTGGTCGGCGGCGAGATCACGACCGAGGCCCACTTCGACGTCCAGGAACTGATCCGCGACGTCATCGAAGAGATCGGCTACACCGAGCACGGCGTCGGCTTCGACGCCCGTTCCTGTGCCGTCCTCTCCGCCATCCACCGCCAGTCTCCGGAGATCGACAAGGGGGTCTCCGGCAGCCGCGACGGCGAGGGTACCGGTGCCGGCGACCAGGGCATGATGTTCGGCTACGCCTGCCGCGAGACCGAGACCTACATGCCGGCCGCCATCCACTGGGCGCACCGGCTCATGGAGCGGCAGGCGGAACTGCGCCGCTCGGGCCAGCTCCCCTGGCTCCGCCCCGACGCCAAGAGCCAGGTGACCTTCGAGTACGAGGGTGACCGGCCGCTGCGCATCACCACCGTGGTGCTTTCGACCCAGACCAACTCCGAGGTCCAGCCCCAGGAGATCCAGGAGGCCGTCACCGAACAGCTGGTGCGGGCCACGCTGCCGGCGGAATTCCTGGACGGCGAGACCCGGATCCTGGTCAACCCGACGGGCTCCTTCGTCACCGGCGGTCCCCACGGCGACGCCGGCCTCACCGGACGCAAGATCATCGTCGACACCTACGGCGGCTACGCGCGCCACGGCGGCGGTGCCTTCAGCGGCAAGGATCCGACCAAGGTGGACCGCTCGGCCGCCTACGCCGCGCGCTGGGTGGCGAAGAACGTCGTCGCCGCCGGCTGGGCCGAGCGCTGCGAGGTGCAGCTGGCCTACGCCATCGGCGTGGCGCGCCCGGTTTCCCTGCGGGTGGACACCTTCGGCACCGGCCGCATCCCGGACTCGGAGATCGCGGCCCATCTGCGCCGGCTCCAGCCCTGGGACGGGCGCAGCCCCTTCACCCCGGACTGGATCATCGGCCGCCTCGGCCTGCGCCGGCCCGATGCCTACGAGCGGGAGGACGGCTGGTGCTACCGCCGGACCGCCCGCCACGGCCACTTCGGCCGCGACCGCTTCCCCT
>JALUUN010000285.1 GCA_027021325.1 Planctomycetota bacterium | reverse complement strand
CAGCCGCGGCTGGTCCACGCCCGGAATGATCTTCCGCACCTCCAGGTCGCCGGTGTTGATCAGGGCCATGGAGCTCGAGTCCTCGCAGACCACGAGTACATCCTCGTCCCCGGGCTGCCAGACGATCTCCGTCGGGCCGAGGCCGACCCGGTTGTTCACCGAGTCGATCAGGGGCGTGGTCTTGACCACCGTGTGGAAGGTGGGCGAGAGCGGGTCGGTGTCGATGAAACTGACCGTGTTTGTGCCCTTGCTCGAGACCGCCAGCAGGTTCATGTCCGGCGCCATGGCCATGTCGCGGACGTCGGAGACCGGAATCGTGTCGATGACCGTCATCCGGTTGCTGTTCAGGACCACGACGCGGTCGCTGGTGCTGTCCAGGACGTAGAGGAAGTGGCCGATCTGCTGGCGCAGGGTGAACTGCGGGCAGGTGACGTTGGTCGGCGCGGGCCCCCAGAAGCCGGCGTAGAACTGGCTCTCGGTCAGGAGTCCGCTCGGGCCCTGCCCGCCGACCGTGCCGAAGGCATCCCCCGGCTGCAGCAGGTTGGTGGCCAGGTTGGCGCCGGGGTAGGTCGGCTCCTCGGTCTGGATCAGGGGCGCGAAACAGCTCGGGGCCAGCTGGATGCGCGGCGGGTTCGGGTGCGGCGCGTGGCTGATGGAATTGCCCGGAAACACCGAGAGGTTGAGCGGATGCAGCTGGAACGCCGAGTTGGCGCACATGTTCTGGCCGCCGCTCAGGCAGTCGAAGTTGTTGAAGACCAGGTCCAGGGGATGGCCGAGCATCATGTCGGCGATGGTGCCGACGACGTCCGGACCCACGAGCTGGGTGCGCAGGGTCGAGTCCTGGGCCAGCTGGAAGACCCCGCGCGATCCGCCCGCCAGGGAGGTGGTGTCGGCGCTCAGGGGCGGGAAGATGCCCTGGACGATGAGATTCGGGTTGAAGGGGAACTTGCTGATGTCCCCGGCGATGGGAACGCCGTTCTCGTCGAAGGTGACGTTGTAGAAGGCATTCACGAAGTCGTGGGTCGGATCCCCGGTGCCCTGGCCGAAGCCGTCCAGGTCCAGGACCCGGATGCCGCCGGCCTCGCCGCCGCCGTTGGAGCCGATGTAGAGGGCCCCGGGGCTCACCGGGACGTTCACCAGACCCGGGCAGTCGCCGATGCCGAAGTCGATGGAGGTGGTGTCGAGGTTGTTCTCGTCGCCGTTCCCGAAGAGGTCCACCGGCGCGTTCAGGAAGTGGGTGACGGTGGCCGTCGAGGCGGCGCCGAAGGGATCGCTGCCGGGGAAGTTCACCACCGGCGTCAGGACGAACTCCGTGAAGTCGAAGGGACTGCGCGGCAGCACCGTGTAGGGCACCTGGATGGTGGTGCCCGGCGGGGGTTCGCCGACCGCGACCGGCGGCGTGAACTCGACCGTGAACTCGTTGCTCAGGGCCGGCGGCACCGGGCCCGGCAGCGGGCCCATGGAGTGCGGCTGGCAGGACTCGCTGAAGGCCCAGCGGATCTCCACGTCGCAGGGCACGTCGTTGGCGAGGTCCACCGGGAAGGTCACCGGCGTGCCGCCGACGCCGTCGAGGAGTTCGGTCGGGGGCACCGTGTCGTTGCCGACGGTGCTCGTGGCGATGCCGGGATCGTCCAGGGACCGTCCGGTCCGGTCGAAGATCGTGTCGTCGATGACGATCCGGATGATCCGTCCCTCGGGGAAGGTCTCGAAGGTCCGCAGATCGGCATCCGAGTCCACGACGAAGGTGAAGGTCGTGGGGCTGACCAGCTGGCCGGCGCTCGGGAAGGAGCCGTCCACGAGACCGATGTCGGTCCCGGGGTAGCCCTCGCCGGGGGTGAAGATCTCGCCGTCACGGTCCACGTTCTTGACCTTCACGTGGTCGCGGCCGTCCTTCTTCACCCAGGTCTCGAGGACCGGAGGGTTGCCGAAGTAGGTCTTGCCGTTGATGAAGCCGCGCCCGGGCACGGCCTCGCTCAGGCCGGTGGCCGGATCGTAGGCGACGACGGTGATGGCCCCGGTCAGCCCGTTGTTCGAAAGCCCGCTGGCGGTCGGATCCAGGACCGTGTCGATCTTGATCGAGCGCGAGAAGCGGACCGACACGAAGTGGTTGCCGGCCTGGCCGCTCGGAATCGTGGCCGTGGTCGGCCAGGTCGCCGGCGGCAGCACCGGGTTCAGCTCGCTCGGCGGGTTCGCCAGGAGGTCGTCCATGGTCCGGATCTCCACCAGCTGGTCCGTGGAGACCTGGCCGGAGATCGGGTCCACGGCGTGGACCACATGGGGCAGGAGACGTCCGAAGCCGTTGGTGACCTCTTCGATGCGCATGGTCGCCCCGGTGGCGTTCGGGTCCTGCTGGAGCGGGCCCGGGCCCTGGTCCGTGTTGAAGCAGGCGGCGAGGAAGGGGCCGGCCGCCAGGGCGGCCAGGCTCGGCAGGAGACTGCGGTTCATGCGCGGGCAGGCTAGGGTTCCACCAGGGCGGGACAGGATGGCACCTGCCCCTCTCGGCCGGAAGGGGGCAACAATCATGCCACTGCCCCCCCGCCGGAGGCCACCCTTCCCGGGGGTCCGGAGGCTCTTTCCCCCCGGGGGGCCGGCCCCTTCCGTGCGGATGCGCACAACCCCGCCGCCGGACCGCCCGCCGCCGTGGTTGGAACCGGGAGCCGCCGCCGGGCAGAATCCCCCCCATGGACGAGCCCGCGGCCTTCGCACCCACCCTCGGCCGGGCCGCCGAGGCCGAGTTCGAGCAGGGCCTCCGGCCCCGGAACCTGAGCGAGTTCCTGGGGCAGGAGCGGCTGCTGGAGCCCCTGCAGGTGATGATCGAGGCGGCCCGGGGCCGCGGCGAGCCCCTGGAGCACCTCCTCTTCTGCGGCATGCCGGGCCTCGGCAAGACCAGCCTGGCCCTGGCCCTGGCCCGGGAGATCGGCGCCCCCCTGAAGGTCACGAGCGGCCCGGCCCTGGAGCGGGCCCGGGACCTGGTCGGCATCCTCAGCGGCCTGGAGCCGGGGACGCTGCTCTTCATCGACGAGATCCACCGCATGCCCCGGGCCGTCGAGGAGTACCTCTACGGCGCCATGGAGCGCTTCCAGATCGAGTTCACCCTGGACCAGGGTGTCCACGCCCGCCTCCTGAAGCTGGACCTGGAGCCCTTCACCCTGGTCGGCGCCACGACCCGCGAGGCCCTCCTGACCTCGGCCTTCCGCTCGCGTTTCGGCCATGTCCTCCACTTCGAGCCCTACACCGCCGAGGCCCTGGAGCGGATCCTGGAGCGCTCCGCCTCCCTCCTCGGCGTGGACTGCGCCCCCCAGGCCCTGCGGGAACTCGCCCTCCATGCCCGCGGCGTGCCGCGCATCGCCAACCGCCTGCTGCGCCGGGCGCGCGACGTCGCCCAGGTGGAGGGCCGCGCCCGCATCGACCCGGGCGTCGTCGCCCGGACGCGGGAGATGCTCGGCATCGACGGCCGCGGGCTGTCGCGCACCGACCTCCGCCTGCTCGAGGCCCTGGCCCGGGCCGGCGGGCGGCCCGTAGGCCTGAAGAGCCTGGCGGTGGCCGTGGGCGAGGCCGAGGACAGCCTCGAGGAGGTCGTCGAGCCCTGGCTCCTGCGCGAGGGCTACCTGGAGCGGACCCCCCAGGGCCGGGTGCTTCTCGAGCGCGGCTGGAAGGCCCTGGGCCTCGCCCCGCCCGCGGCGGAGGGCTGAGCCTTGCCGCGCCGCATTCCCCTGCGCAGCCGCGTCCTGGCGACGGCCCTGGGGATCGGCCTCCTGTTCCTGGTGCTGCGCTTCCTGCCCGGCCCGCCGCCGCCGGCGGTGGACCCGGTCCATCCCACGGTCCGCGTCCGCCTCGCCGGCTGGAGCGGCCGCGAGCGCGTGCCCCTGCGCATCCGCGGGCGCTACCGGATCCTGGGCCTGGAGGGAGAGGAGGTCCTCTGGGAGGGAGCCGAATACCGGGGCGCCATCCGGGGCGGCGCCGCCGGCCCCCGGCTCACCGGCCTCGACCCCCTGCGCCCGGCCTTCCGCATCGCTCCCGAGGGCGACGCCGCCCTGCGCCTGGACGCCGACTGGTACCGGGGCGAGCTGGTCGTGGACGGCCGCGGCCGCCGGGGCGGCGAACTGGCGCCGCGCCTGGAGCTCTATCTCGATCTGCCCCTCGAGGACTATGTCCTCGGCGTGGTCTGCGGGGAGATGGCGGCCGGAGCCGCGGGTGCGGCGGCCGCCCTGCGCGCCCAGGCCATCGCCGCCCGCAGCTGGGCCCTCTGGGAGCTGCGCCGGGGCCGGCCCTTCCTGAACGACGACGCCCGGGACCAGCGCTTCCTGGGGGTGGACTTCGAGACCCTGCAGGCACGGGAGGCGGTGGCGGCCACCGAGGGCCGGGTCCTGGTCTGGGACGGGGAACTCCTCCACGCCTACTTCCACGCCGACTGCGGCGGCGGCACGGCCGACGCCTGGAGCCTGGAGTTCAGCCGCGAGGAGCTGCCGCCCCTGGCCGGCGTCTCCGATCCGGGCTGCGCCGAGGACTGGCCCTGGGAGAAGGAGATCCCGGCCGCCGAGCTGGACCGCCTCGCCCGGGACTTCGAGCTGGGCGCCTGGCTGCGCCGCGTCCGCGCCAGCCAGCGCGACCGCTTCGGACGCGTGCTCCGGGTCCTGCTGGCCGGCGAATTCGCCACCCGCAGCCTCGGTGGCGAGGCCCTGCGCCGGATCCTGGACCTGCCCTCGACGCTCTGGCTGGACCTCGAGGCCCTGGCCGACGGCGGCCTGCGCGTCACCGGACGCGGCCGCGGCCATGGCGTCGGCCTGTGCCAGGAGGGCGCTCTGCGCCGCAGCCGTGCCGGGGCCAGCGCCGGCGAGATCCTGGCGCACTACTATCCTGGGGCCGAGATCGTGCTCCTGGGCGAGCACCCCGGCCTCCTCCGTCCCTGAGCGCCCCCGGCGCCGTGGCCTTCCGCTTCGACCTGATCCAGGGCTCTGCCTCCGGCCCGCGCCTCGGACGCTTCCACACGCCCCACGGCGAGGTCCGGACTCCGGCCTTCATGCCGGTGGCGACCCGGGGCATGCTGCGCGGCCACCCCCCCACCATCCTCCGCCCCATGGGGGTGGAGATGGTCCTGGCCAACGCCTTCCACCTCTACGCCCGCCCCGGCATCGAGACCGTCGAGGCCCTCGGCGGGGTGCACGGGATGCTGGCCTGGGACGGTCCGGTCCTGACCGACTCCGGCGGCTTCCAGGTCTTCTCCCTGGGCGCCCTGGACCGGGTCCACGAGGGCGGGGTGCGCGTCGAGCACCCGGTCTACGGCGGTGTGGTGGACTGGACGCCCGAGCTCGCCTTCGAGAGCCAGCGGCGTCTGGCGCCCGACGTCGCCATGGTCCTGGACGTCTGCCCCGACCGCCCCGGCGACCGCGACCAGGCCGCCTGGGCCGTGGAGCGGACCCTGGCCTGGGCCCGGACCCAGCGGCGCCTGCACGAGAAGCACGGCGGCAGCGGCCGCGGCCAGGCCCTCTTCGGCATCGTCCAGGGCGGCGTCTTCCCCGATCTCCGGGAGGCCTGCGCCCGCGAGCTCGTGGCCCTCGACTTCGACGGCTACGCCGTCGGCGGCGTCAGCGTCGGCGAGGACCACGCCGCCAGGATGGCCGGAGTCGAGGCCAGCACCTGCTGGCTGCCCGTGGACCGCCTGCGCTACCTCATGGGGGTGGGCACGCCCCTCGACCTGGTGGAGGCCATCGCCCGCGGTGTGGACCTCTTCGACTGTGTCTTCCCGACCCGGGCCGGTCGCTTCGCCACCGCTCTGACCTGGAAGGGGCGCCTGCATCTGCTGAACGCCCGCTTCCGGGACGATGCCTCGCCCCTGGATCCGGACTGCCCCTGCGAGGCCTGCCAGAGCGGCGTACCGCGGGGGGCCCTCCGGGCCGGCTTCAAGGCCAGGGAGATCCTGCCCATGCTCCTGGTCTCCCAGCACAACCTCTTCTTCCTCCAGGATCTCCTGCGCCGCGTGCGCGAGGCCCTCGCCGGCGGCCGTTTCGAGGAACTCCGCGAGGAGGTTCGCTGCCGCTGGCCGCCGCGGGAGCCGGGACCGCGCCCGGAGCGGGCCCGCTTCAAGCCCGGCGCCAGGCCGCCACGGCGGTGAGGCCGACGCCGAGGCCGATCCCGAGGAGGGCGAGGGAAAGGGCGAGAAGCAGGTGCTGGCCGGCGCCGGCGAAGTCCTGGGCCTTGCGCACCAGGGCGAAGAGGGTGTTGCCGGTCATGAACAGCGCCGGCAGGGCCAGCGGCAGAGTCGGGCGCCGCTTCTGCTTGAGGTACACCGCCGCGGTCAGGAGGGCGAGGCCGGCGATGAGCTGGTTGGTCGTGCCGAACAGGGTCCAGAGGGCGAGGCCGGCGCTCTGCAGCCGAAAGCCGCCTGCCGCCGCCGGGTCCGGGACCCGGATCTCATAGAAGGCGAAGAAGCCGATGGCGGCGGCGGCGAGGCTGGTCGCCACGAAGCGGTTCATGAGGAAGCCGGCGCGCGCCCCGAGACCGGGAAGGCGCGCCAGGGCCGCCCCGATCTCCTCGACGTTGAAGCGCAAGAGCCGGGTCGCCGAGTCCAGGGTCGTGAGGGCGAAGGAGACGACGACCATGGCGACCAGGGTCACGGCCAGATCGCCCGGCGCGCCGAGCTCCTCGATGAAGGAGGCCGCCCCGCGGATGAAGACACCGAGCTTGGCACCCAGGCCCTGGATGGCATGCCAGTCGGCGTAGACCCGGCCCCAGGCCTCCTGGCCGCCCAGGGTGCAGGTACAGGCCAGGACCGCCATCAGCCCGAGGAGGGACTCGCCGATCATGCCGCCGTAGCCGATGGGCCGGGCGTGGGGCTCGCGGTCCAGCTGGCGCGAGGTCGTGCCGCTGGCCACGAGGCTGTGGAAGCCGCTGGCCGCGCCGCAGGCGATGATCAGGAAGACGAAGGGAAAGAGGGAGGGGGCGCCCTCGGGGTGGGCGCGGACCGCTGGTGCGTCGAAAGCCGGCGCCGCCAGAAAGAAGCCCGCATACATGAGAACCAGACCGGAGAGAAGAAGGAGGGAGTTCAGGAAATCCCGGGCCTGCAGGAGGAGCCAGACCGGGAGCACCGAAGCCAGCCAGGCGTAGGCCAGAAGAATCCAGGTCCAGCCGGCCTTCTCGGGCCAGGCCTCCCGGGCGAGACCCAGGGTGGGAAAGCGGTAGCCGAGAAAGATGCAGCCCAGGAGGAGGAGGAAGCCGGCGCCCGCGACCGGCGCCAGGGGAGCGCCGCGCCGGTACAGGAGCCAGCCCGATCCCAGGGCCAGGACCATGAGCAGGCTGGAGGGGAGCACCACCTCGGGAAAGGAAGTGGTTGCCGCGCTGAGGGCCGCCGGGTCGAAGTCCGGCCCCCAGGAGAAGAGGATCGAGATGACCTCGACGAAGACGCCCATGGCCAGGGCGACGCCGAAGAAGATCAGGGCCAGGAACAGGGCCTTGGCATGGCCGCCGAGGATGTCCTCGCAGAGGGCGCCGATGCTCCGGCCCTCGTGGCGGGCGCTCAGGACCAGCGCCGAGAAGTCGTGGACACAGCCGATGAAGAGCGCTCCGAAAACCACCCAGAGCAAGGCCGGCACCCAGCCCCAGATGACCGCCACCGCCGGCCCGAGCATGGGCGCCAGCCCGGCAATCGAGGCGAAGTGGTGGCCGAAGAGGACGAGCGGCCGGGTCGGCACGTAATCCACGCCGTCCTCGCGGGCGTGGGCCGGGGTCACGGCTCCGGAGTCCAGGCGGAAGACCCGCCGCGCCAGCCAGCGGCTGTAGAAGCGGTAGCCGAGGACGTAGGCCAGGAGAGCGGCGGCCGCGGCCGGGACGGCGGACATGGGGGCTCAGTCCCGGTCCAGGGCCTCCAGGAGCTCCAGGGCCTCGACCACCGACTGCGGCGAAGCTGCCCCCAGGACGACGGCCGCCAGGGCGCGGCGCGCGGCCTCGCGCTCCGCCGGCGCAGCCTGGAGGGCGCGGCGGGCGCCCTCCAGGGCGGCGGCGACCGCGGTCTCGGGGAGCGGAGGCGCCGGCGGCGGGGCCTCGGCGTGACGCACGGCGGCGCGGGCCCGCGCCTCCTCCTGACGGCCCCGGGTCCGCCAGGCCCCGCGACGGCGCGCCGCCGCCTCCTCCCAGGAGAGCCCCTCTCCGGCGCCGCGCTGCAGCTGCACGAGCAATACCCAGCCGCCCGCGGACTCCGGGGCCAGCACCCGAACCCAGTCGCCGTCCCGGCCCAGGACCTGCAGTTCCGCGCCGTCCCGGTACTGGCCCAGCGGATGGGACTCCGAAGCCGTGGAAGGCAGGGGGCGGATGCGCACGTGGGTCCCGCGCACCCGTCCGCGGCCGTTCTCCCGGAATTCGAAGTAGTCGCCGTGGATCCAGGCCGGGAGTCCTCCCGGAACCGCCACCCGGGCCCAGGGCGGACGCTCCTCGAGGATCCGGACCGGAGTGCCGGGCTCCAGCCGCTCCACGACGACCACGGTGTCCTTGGGGAAGGCCCGGACCTCGGCACCGCCGGCGGCGATGCGCGCCGGCTCGCCGGCGGGAGGCTCCTGGGCGGCCGCGCCGGGGAGCGGAAGGAGCAGAAGAGCGGTCGCGAGCATGACTCCCGCGAGTATGGCCTCTTCCCGCAGCCGGCTCCAGGCAGCCTCAACCGCCGGGCTCCCGGGCCGGCGCCTGGAGCTCGCGCGAGTCGAGGACCACGTCCGTGCCCGGGATCGGCCGGCCCTCCAGGTCCCGGGCCTCGAAGCGCAGTTCCGTCCCCCCTTCCCGGGGCTGGAAGGAGAGGAACCCGAAGTGCTCCTGGCGCACCAGGCTGCCAGGGAGACGCTCGGGGGCCTCCGGCTCGGACTCGGGCCGGTGGACACGGGCCGCCAGGGGACTGCTCGTGAACTCGTAGAGCGGGTAGGGAACCTCGGGCGGCAGCCAGCGCAGGACCTCGCCCTGGTGCCGATCGCCGCTCAAGAAGAGGACGCCACCGATCCGCTCGCGCCGGATCAGGCCGAGAAGGAAGTCCCGGTCCCGGGGATAGAGATCCCAGCTCTCGTAGCCGTGGTAGCGGGCCAGGACCTGGGTGCCCGAGACGATCACCTTGAAGTCGGCGCGGCTCGCCTTCAAGCGCCGCTCCAGCCAGGCCCGCTGCGCGGCGCCCAGCAGGCTCTTCCCCCCATCGTCGAGGTCGGTGTCCGGATCCCGGTGGTAGCGGGTGTCGAGCATCAGGAACTCCACCCGCCCGCGCTGGAAGGAGAACCAGACGCCGGGAACCCCCTCCGAGCCGGAGGCGGGATTCGCCCAGAAGGATCGGAAGACGAAGAGGCTCTCGTCGCGCAGGCGCCAGGTCTTGTCGCTGTTGTCCGGCCCGTAGTCGTGGTCGTCCCAGATGGCGTAGTGAGCCATGGCGCCAAGGACCGGCTGCAGCAAGGGCAGGGAGCGCTGCCGCCTCCAGCGGGCGAACATGGCCTCGGGGTCGTTCCACTCGCGGCTGGCGACTTCGTAGTAGACGTTGTCGCCGAGCCACAGGAAGAGATCGGGCCGGGTCCGGGCAATCCCCCGCCAGACGGGCTGGGCAGGGTCCGTTCCCGAGGAGCCGGCGCAGGAGCCGAAGGCCACCCGGAAGGCCTCCGGGATCCCCGCCGGCGGCGGGGTGCGGAAGGCGAGGGCCGCGAGCGGCCGTTCCTCCCCCTCCTCCAGAGCGACCACCTGGCACTCCCAGGAACGCTCCGCTTCGAGGCCCGGCAGGTCCAGGACCGCGGTGCCGTGGCCTTCGGGCAGGGCCCAGGTACTGAGCCGGCGCCCGTCGCAGGTGCGGGGCCGCCGCCAGGAGGTCTCGCCCTCCTCCCGATAGCGCAGGCCGAGGAGGGCCGGCCGCGCCACCTGGATCCAGAGACGGGCCCGCCGCGCCTCGAGGTGCCCCAGCATGGGGCCCGCAACGACGGCCGGCGGCGCCTGGCCGGCATCGGAGCCGGCAGGAGCGGTGCAGGCCAGGAGCGGAAGGAGGAACAGCAGCGGCAGCCGGTGCATGACGGCCGCCGATCCTGCCCGGCGCAGGGCGCCGGTGCCAGCCCCGCTCCGCGCTCCCCGTCGCCCTGCAGCGGGAGCGGGATCCGCACCCGGATCTCCCGGCGCGCCTCCTCGGTCCAGGGGGCGAAGGATCAGAGCTTCGCCAGGGCGGGGCCGACCCGCTCCGCCGCCCCGGAGTCGCGGAGTTCCTCGAGGGCGTGGTACCACCCGGGCCCCTCGCCGGCATCCCGCTCACCAGGAGGCGAAGGGGAAGAGCTGGACCTTGCAGCCGCGGAAGTCCCGCAGGCCGAGCCAGCGGTCCGGATCGCCGAGGACGGGAAAGCGCAGCGGCGGGAAGACCTGTCCTTCCACCGGCAGCAGCCTCAGCTCTTCCTCCGGGATCGGGACCGGCTCCTGCGCGCGGCCGGGGAGGCGGTCAGGCCCCAGGCGAGGAGCCGGACCGGAGGCCTCAGCGGGCGCGGCGGGGAGGCTTCCTCCACCACTTGCGGAACGCCTGCTCGAAGTCGGGGCCGAAGGCCTCCTCCACCCAGCGTTCCATGTCCTCGACGGCCGGCACCCGCCCGGAACCGGCCTGGCGCGCATCATACTCCCGGGCCAGGAGCTCCAGGAGGGCCTGGAAGCCCTTCCGGTCCTTCTCCAGGCCGTAGAGGGCGAAGGCGAAGGCGGCGTGGGCGAGGCGGTCGTCGTAGGGATCGGCGGAGTAGGCGTAGAGTTCCTCGAGGGGCAGGCGCTCCCGGGCGACGAGGCGCGAGGCTCTGCTCCTCCAGCTGCTGTGGGAGGCGGCGGCGACGAAGCCTTCGCGATTCCAGTTGCCGTAGACGCTGCCGAAGGTCATCTCCTCCAGGGCGGTGGCGATTCCCTCGGCCAGCCCCAGAGGCAGGAGGCCGTAGCGGCGGTAGAGCACGAGGTGGACGAGGTTGTGGGCCACGGCCTGCTCCGGGCGTGCCTCCTCCTGGACGCGGACATCATGGAAGACGCCCGTGAGGGCCGGCCGGTAGAAGGTGAAGCCGGTCGTCTCGCGGTAGCTGCGCAGCAGCGGCGCCTGACCGGGCAGGTGCTCGGCCAGCGCCTCCAGGAAGGCCTCCCAGTCCTCACGGTCGTAGATCAGGAAGGTGACGAGGGGCTCCTCCGAAGGACGGGCCGGCCCCAGGCTCCGCTCCAGGAGCTTCAGGACCGTCTCCATGCCCTGCAGGGCGGCGCGCAGCTTCCGCCCCCGGCCGTCGCTCAGGAGGAGGACTTCTCCCTTGCGGCTCTCGTGCAGACGCAGGTCCGTGGTCTCGGCGAGGCGCTCCAGGACCGCCCGCAGGCGCTCGCCGGGCTCAAGCGGCCGGTTCGCGGCGGCGCCCTCCAGGGACGGCGGGCCGCCGGCTCCCGAGGCTCCCGCGAGCGGCACCGCCGTGAGGATCGCC
>JALUUN010000284.1 GCA_027021325.1 Planctomycetota bacterium | reverse complement strand
CTCGAAGAACTCGTCCAGAGTGCCGAAGCCGCCCGGCAGCACGACGTAGCCCAGGGCGTACTTGGCGAACATGACCTTGCGTACGAAGAAGTAGTTGAACTCCAGGGAGATGTCCTGGAAGGGGTTCGGTTCCTGTTCCAGGGGCAGCTCGATGTTGAGTCCGATGGAGACGCCACCGCCCTTGCGCGCCCCTTCGTTGGCTGCCTGCATGAGGCCCGGGCCGCCGCCGGTGATGACGGCGTAGCCGCGCAGGGCGAGCTGCTCAGCGACCTCGCGGCCCATGCGGTACCAGGGATGATCCTCCGGGGTGCGCGCCGAACCAAAGATGGAGATCGCGGGCCCGAGATCGCGCAGGGTGTCGAAGCCCTCCACGAACTCACCCATGATCTTGAAGACCATCCAGGGATCGCCGGTCTCCCGGCGCAGCTCCTGACGGATCCGGCGCTGACGTTCCGAAGGCATGGGCTCCAGCGTAGCGGCGCGCTGCCCGGGACCGGCGGGCGGTTAGACTTTCCCCATGGCGGCGCAGCCGGCGGTGTTCCTCGACCGGGACGGCACCCTCCTGCGGGAGGTGCCCTATCTGCAGTCGGCGCGCCAGGCGGCGCTGCTCCCGGGCGTCGCCGAGGCCCTGGGCGTCCTGCACCGCGCCGGCGCCCTGCTGATTGTCGTCAGCAACCAGTCCGGCGTCGCGCGCGGTCTCCTGGACGAGGGCGACCTGCTGTCCATCCAGGAGAAGGTGGACGGCATTCTGCGCGAGACGGGAACCCGCCTCGACGCCTGGTACCACTGCCCCCACCACAATGCCGTCGGTGTGCCGCCCTGGCGGCGCCGCTGCCGCTGCCGGAAGCCCCACCCCGGACTGCTGGACCGGGCCGCCGAGGACTTCGAGATCGACTGGAAGCGCAGCGCGGGCATCGGCGACGACGTGCGTGACCTCCAGGCCTTCGCCGCCCGCGGCCTCGCCACGGTCCTGGTCGGTACCGGCAAGGGCCGCCTCTCCCGCCAGCGCCTCGCCGAGGCCGGCCAGGACCCCGATCTCTACTGCGCCCATCTCGGCGAAGCGGTCCCCTGGATCCTGCACCGGACCGGCCTGGGATCCCCGCCCGGCCCCGTGACCCCCGACCGGCGCCGTCCCCTGCGGCCTCCTTTCTGAGGGGGCCTCCGGGGCGTCCGGCCCGGACGTGATTCCGGCGCCGGCCCCTGCTACCTTGGAAGCCGGGCGCCCCACCCGCCGGCTTTCCACCCTCCCCGCCTTGTTCGCCCTTCCCGACCGGCCCCGGATCCTCGTCCTCGGCGGCGACCGCCGACCGGACCTCCTGGCCTGCCTGAGAGCCCTCCGCCCGGACCTGGCCTGGGAGGCTCGGTCCGCGAGCGCCGAGGCCTGGTTCCCGGAGCTCCCCGACGCCCGCCTCGGCGGGATCCTGGCCGTGGGCGACGAGATGGGGCCCCTGGACCTTCGGGTCCTGGCCCTGCAGCTGCGCCACCGCAGCGATCTGGAGGCCCTCCTCCTGCCCGGAGCCCGGGGCCTGGCCGGAGCCGAGGAGATCCTGGAGGTGCCCGGTCTGCGTCTCCTGCCGGAACCCTGGACCCTGGCGGGCCTGCGCCGGAGCCTCGGGGAGGCCGCCGGCGCCGCTGCGCCCGGAGCCGAGACAGCCAGCGAGGAGAGCGCCGCCGGAGGGGTCTCCCGGTCCGTCCCGGGCGAGCCCCCGGCGAGCCCCGGTGCGGCCGCGTCTCCGCCCTCCGCGGGACCGCCTGCTCCCGCCCCCCCCGCGGAGACGGACCCCGAATCCGACTCCGCCTCCCAGCCTTTTGGCGCCGAGTTCCTGGGGGGGGCCGTCGAGGGCCTGCGCGATCCGCTGACGAGCATCTCGGGTTATCTCCAGCTCCTGCGGTCCCAGGCCGAGGCCCGGGAGGAGGAGACCGGCGGCACGGACCGGGACGCACGCCTCCTCGACCTGGCCCTCCTCGCCGCCCGGGAGCTGGACCGGCTTCTCGAGGCCCTCGATCTGGCAACCTCGCCGCGCCCGCCTCACCCCCGCGAGCTGGACCTCGCCGAGGAGCTGCGCCGGGCCGTGGAGGGCGAGGGCCGGGCGCTGGAGCAGGAGCCCGAAGGGGAGGCTCTGCCACGGGTGCGTGCCGACGCCCGCCTGCTCCAGGCCGGGCTCCACGCCGCCCGCCTCCTCCTTGCCCGCTTCGGCCCGGCCGGCCGCCCGCGGCTGCGGATCCAGCCCGAAGGCCGGGATCTGGTCCTGGCCTGGGTTCTGGAGCCGGCCTCCCCCGATGCCGTTCTGGAGCGCACACGGCCGCCGGCCTTCCTGCCTCGAGTCCTCGAGGCCCTCGCCGCCCGTATGGGAGCCGAAGCCGTTCTGGAACGCCGGGGCGTGGTCCCGGTGCGTGCCGGGCTGCGCCTGCCTGCGGTCCTGCTGCGCGAGAATCTGGCCCCGACGGCTGGAGCACGATCCGGCGCGGAACGGTAACCCGCGGCCCCCGAGGCCGTCTCCTCCACGGGCGGGGTCTCCCGGCCTCGCCCGGGAGGAAC
>JALUUN010000283.1 GCA_027021325.1 Planctomycetota bacterium | reverse complement strand
GGCCCTGGCCCGTTGGGCGCGGGAAGAAGGACGGAGCCGCGCGTTCCGCAACCGTGCCGCCGTCGTCCTGGCCCTCCTGGGGCGGCCGGGAGACGCCCTGGACCTCTACGAGGCGCCGGAGGACGCCGGCTTCCGCGACCTCGTGCGGAGGGCGGAGTGGGCGCTCCGCGCCGGCCGCCACGAGGAGGCCCGGGAACTCGCCTGGCAGGCGCGGGCGGCCGCCGGGACCGACCGCGACCGCTACTACGCCCTGACGGTCCTGGTCGAGGCCTGGCGCGCCTCGGGCGAGCTGACCGGTCTCCTCGACCGCTTCGAAGCCGCCCAGGATCTGGATCGTCCTTCCCAGGAGGTCTGGGTGGACCTCCTGCGCGAGACCGGCCAGGCCGAGCGCGCCCTGCGCCTTTTCGAGGAGGGGACGAAGGCGCGCCTGGCGACGGAGACCCGGCGCGAACTCCTCGACCTCTACCGCGAGGCCGGCCGCATCGAGGAGATGCTCGCTGCCTACGCCGGGCTCTGCCGGAGCGAGCCCCGCCGTCTGGCCTGGCCCGAGGGCTGGAGCCGCTACCTCCTGGAGCAGGGCGAGCGCGAGGAAGCGCGGCGGGTCTGGGAAGCCTGGCTCGCCGCCGTGGAACCCGGCCCTCGGCTCCTCGAGGCCGCCGGACGCCTGCGCGACCAGGGCTTCGACGAGCTCGCCCGGGAATGCGCGGGGCGCTGCCTCCGGGCCGGGCGGGAGGAGGCGGCGGCCCGGCTCTTCCTCTTCGATCTGGAGCGCAGCCGCGGCCGCCTGGAGGCGGCGCGCGCCGCCCTGGAGGACATGGAAGCGGCGCTTCCCCCGGCGCATGCCGCGCGCATGGACCTGGCCGAGGCCTGGGAGCGTCTCGGCGACCTGGAGGCGGCGGTGCGCGTCCTCATGGAGCTGCGCCGGGCCCTGGGCGGCGAACTGGCCGAGGACCTGGAGATGCGTCTGGCCTGGTTGCTGAGCCAGGTGGGCCGGGAAGAGGAGGCTCTGGAGTTGTGGAAGGGCCTGTGGCGGCGCGTGGCCTCGGTGCCGCGGCGGCGCTACGTGGAGGACCGCATGATGGCCGTGGCCTCGCGCCTGGGGGTCCTGGCGGACCTGGCCATCGAGCTCGAGGAGCGGCTCTACGCCGGCCAGGCCGACGACCGCGAGGCGGGACTGCTCGTGCGCCTCTATACCCGCGTCGGGGATCCGGTCTCGGCCGCCGAGATCCTGGACGAGCACCTGGAGCAGGGCGGCGGCGACCGTCTGGAGACCCTGCAGGAGAAGGCGCGGGTCTATCTCGCCTGCACCGACTACCACCACTACGAGGAGACCGTCGAGGAGCTCATCCGCCTGGATCCCGGGGGCGAGGCCGAGTACCTGCAGCAGATCGCCATGAGCATGCTGGAGCGCGGCCGGCCGGAAGAGGCGCGCGAAGTGCTCCGGCGCCTGCGCGAGGTGGACCGCGGCGAGGCCAGCTGGGAGTTCGAGGCCGGGGTCCTGGCCCTGGCCGGCCTGACCGACGAGGCCGTCGCCGCCTATCGCCGCGGCCTGGCGGCGCGGCCCGACCGGATCGAGTCCCTGCTCCTGCTCGCCAATCTCCTGCGTGAGTCCGGGCAGCGCGGCCGCGCCATCGGCATGTTCCAGTACCTGGCCGAGCACGCCGGGCAGGACGACCTCTTCACCGTCGCGGTGGACGGCCTCCTGAACCTGGAGGCCCCCGAGCCGGTCCTGCGCCACGCGCGGCGTCTGGTTCTCGAGCGCCTCGCCGCACGCCACGACCGCATCTACCTCTACCAGCTGCTCGCCGATCTGAGCGAGCAGTTGGACGACCTGGAGGGGCGCTTCGCCGCCCTGGACAACTCCCTGCCCCTGGCCGGAGACCGGCGGCCGGCGCTCCTGCGCGAGGCCATGGATCTCGCCCGCGGCGGCCAGGCCAACGTCTTCGGCCGGCCGCAGAAGGCGCAGGATCCCGCACGGCACCTGGAGTACGGCCGCCGTCTCGTCGGCCTGAACCAGGCGGTGCCGCCGCAGGTCTTCCTCGATCTCGCCGGCGCCTTCCTGGAGGCCGGCGACGTGCGGGCGGCGTTGCGCACCTTCGACCGCGCCCGCGGCCTGCCGGACCGCCAGGCCTTCCTGCGGCGCACGGCCAGTCTGCTCGAGGAGTACCGCTACCTGGAGGCGGCGCGGGACACCTGGCGGCGGGTGCTGGTCTCCGCTTCCGCCGATCCCGGGGTGCTCCTGAAGGCCGGGGAGATCGAGGAGCAGCTCGGCGACGACGCGGCGGCGCGCGGCTACTACGAACACGCCCTGGACATCCTCCTGGGGCGGCAGCCGCTCACGGCGAGCCTTGAAGAGGAGGCCGACCCCGCCGATCCCTGGAACTGGGGCGGCGACCGCAACCGCGACGACTTCGACCGCTGGTTCTACCGCCTGCGCACCGGTCTGCTGGCCACCCTGCCTCCGGCGGAGGCGCGGCGGTGGTGGGCGGAGCAGAAGGAACGCCTGGGCGAGGAGCTCCGCGCGGTGCTCGAAGGCGGCG
>JALUUN010000282.1 GCA_027021325.1 Planctomycetota bacterium | reverse complement strand
AGGCCGGCGTCGAGAACGCCTTCGACTTCCCCGGCTTCGTCCCGGCCTACATCCGCCCCCTGTTCTGCGAGGGGCAGGGCCCCTTCCGCTGGGCGGCCCTGTCCGGCGATCCCGAGGACCTCTACAGGACCGACGAGGCCATCCTGCGCCTGTTCCCGGAGAAGGAGCACCTGGTGCGCTGGATCCGCCTGGCCCGGGAGCGCGTCGCCTTCCAGGGTCTGCCGGCGCGGATCTGCTGGCTCGGCTACGGCGAGCGCCACCGCGCCGGTCTGGAGTTCAACCGCATGGTTCGAGAAGGCGAGCTCTCTGCACCGGTGGTCATCGGCCGTGACCACCTGGACTGCGGGTCGGTGGCCTCGCCGAACCGCGAGACCGAGGCCATGAAGGACGGCAGCGACGCGATCGCCGACTGGCCGCTCCTGAACGGCATGCTGGCGGTGGCCGGCGGCGCCAGCTGGGTGTCCATGCACCACGGCGGCGGCGTCGGCATCGGTTACAGCCAGCACAGCGGCCAGGTGGTCTGCTGCGACGGCAGTCCGGAGATGGACGCCCGCATCGAGGCGGTGCTCACGAACGACCCCGGACTGGGAGTCGCGCGCCACGCCGACGCCGGCTACGAGGAGGCGCGGCGCTGCGCCGAAGAGACCGGCCTGGACCTCGCCTGAGGCGGGGCGGCCTCAGCCCTCCAGGACCAGATCCAGGGCCTCCCCCTGCGGCAGGAGAAGAGGCGGAGATCCGCCGCCGGGCCGGGGCGGCAGGACGCTCAGGCGCAGGCCGTCCAGGTCCGGGACCTCGAAGTCGAAGCCGCCATCCGGGCCGACCGGAGCCCGGGCGACGGTCTCGCCCAGGACGGTCCGGGCGGCGACCGCCAGGGCCTCGGCGGCCGGGCGCCGGACCCGTCCCTGGACCCGGCGCAGGGGCGGCAGCCGGATCTCCAGTTCCTCCCCGGCGCGGACCGGCGCCCGGCTGAGCTGCCAGGGCACTTCGGCCGGGCGGAGCCGTTCCGGATCCTGCCAGCGCAGGCGCAGGCGGTACTCGAGGCCCTCGCCGAGGCCGCGGAAGGCGAAGCTGCCGTCGGGGCCGCTCTCCGCCGCCGCGGCCCAGGAGCGCGGGGAACCCGGGAGGGAGCGCAAGGTCAAGGCGACGCCCGCCGCCGGCCGGCCGTCGCTTCGGAGGACGCGCCCGGTGAGGGGGAGGCCCCCAGGGACGAGGAGGCGCAGATCCCCGGCGAGGCCGCCGGGCGGGACGGTGAAGCGGACCGGCGGAATCCCCCCGTGCCCGGGGAGGAGAACGCTGGCCGCCCAGGGGCCGGGGGCGAGACCCCGGGCTTCGAAGGAGCCGTCCTGCGCCGGGCGGAAGCGCCGGCGGGGGTTGCCGGTGGCGCCCGGGCCGGCGATTCCGGAGGCGAGGAGCTCGGCGTCGCCTCCTCCGCGGGAGAGCAGGACTTCGGCGGCCGGCACGGGCTCCCCCCTCTCGTCCAGGACGCGCCCGCGCACGCCACCGAAGCGCGGCAGGACCAGGTGGCCGAGGTGGATCCCTCCCGTGGTGTCCCGGCCGCGCAGGGGAGGCAGGCGGAACACGGCCAGGCCCTCTTCCAGGCTTCCGGCCTGGAGATCGAGGTTCAGGTCCAGGGGCGGTGCCTCGAAGAGGAAGGCGCCCTCGGGATCCGTGCGCTTCTCCCAGGACCGCCAGGTGGAGGGATCCTGGCCCGGCCGGACCTCCTGGAGACGGATCGGCCAGCCGGCGGCAGCCCGGCCGTCGGGGTGGAGCAGGGTCCCCTCCAGGGTGGCCGCGGTCTCGAGCGCGAAGTCCGCGGTCACGCGGTGCTCCAGGCGGGTGTCCGTCGCGTCCAGGACTGCGGGGGCGTAGCCCTCCGCCTCGCAGGCCAGGTGGAAGCGGCGGAGGGGATCGCGCAGGAAGGGGCCCTCGTAGCGGCCGTCTTCTCCCGTGACGGCGAGCACGCGGCCGCCGGCGACGAGGTCGAGGACGCGGGCGCCGGCGACGGGCTTCCCGTCCTCGGCCCGCAGGACGCGGCCGGCGGCGACGTCCAACGGGCGCAGCCGGAGTTCCAGTTCCCGCGCCGGGGGTTCCTCCGCGAAGCCGGCGAGGCGCAGGTGCAGGGGATAGGGAAGAGCGTGCGTCGCGCTCCAGGCGCGGAGCTCGGCGTCGCCCTGGGGCAGGCCTTCCAGCAGGAAGCTCCCGTCCTCTCCGGTGAGGACCACGCGGCCGGGTCCCCCTCCGGCGTTCTGCCAGGGCGACCACTGGATCCGGACGCCGGCGAGGGGCCGGCCGTCCTCCCAGGCGCGTGCGACGCCGCGCAGGGCGACCCGGGGCCGCGGATCCCCGGGGCCGCCGCCGGCCGCTTCGCGAATCCCGTGCCGCTCCGGGGTTCCTCCCGGTTCGTCCAGCACAGGAGCCTCCGGCAGAGCTCCGGGCTCCCTCCCCTGGCTTGCTTCCGGGCGCGATTCGCCGAGGTGCCAGAAAACCAGGAGCAGCAGCGCAGCCAGGAGCAGACCGAGGAGGCGGACGGGGCTCACGGGCTGTTACG
>JALUUN010000281.1 GCA_027021325.1 Planctomycetota bacterium | reverse complement strand
AATGGAGCGCGGCGGGCACCACCGGGATGTCCAGCTCCGCGGGGGCGGCGAAGAGCGGCCGCTTGAAGGGGAGGAGGCGGCCGCCGCTCCAGGAGGTCCCCTCGGCGAAGAGGGTGACGCTGCGCTTGCGCCCGAGGACCTCCTGCATGGCGCGGACCATGCGCGAGGTGTCGCGCAGGCTCTCACGGTCGATGAGGAGGGTCCCGACCATGCGCATGCAGGGGCCGAGGAAGGGCCACTGCCCGAGTTCCCGCTTGGCGACGAAGGTGGTCGGCGTCGCCACGGAGAGGACCAGGATGTCCAGGTAGCCGAGGTGGTTGCTGACGATGAGGCTGCCCCGGGGCGGCCGCGGCCCCTCGACCTTCAGGTGCACGCCCAGACAGCGCAGCAGGCCCCGGCTCCACCAGCGGGTGACGCGGCTGCCGAAGGCGTGGCGCACGCCGGGCCCGAAGGGCGCGAGCAGGGCCGCCATCACCGCCAGGGGGCTGAGGAGGAGGGTCCAGAGGACGATGCCCAGCACCCGGAGCGTTCGCTGGACGCGTCCGGCCATGGCCGGATTGTCGCCTCCCGCTTGCGGCGCCACCAGGGCGGCGGCCCCTCAACGCGTGAGGAGGCGGCGCAGCTCCTGGGTGTCGGCGCGCAGCAGCAGAAGCGGCGCGTGTTCCGGGTCGGCGATCTGCAGGAGCTCGGGCTCCAGGATCCCGTGGAGGAGGTGGCTGTTGTCGCCGCTCCGGTCGTCGAGGCCCAAAGCCGCCTTCCAGGCCCCGCCCAGGGGCAGACGCAGGCGCGTCCGCCCCTCGGCGTCCAGGGTGCCCTCGGCATGGAAGCGCAGCCCGGCGGCCGTTCCCTGCGGGTCCAGGACCAGGCGGAAGACGCTCCCCTCCGGTGCCGGCGGCAGGCCCTCGACCCGCGCCTCCACCCAGGGTGCCGGCGGCAGCACGGCCTCGGCCTCATGCTGGACGTCGCGCAGGACCGCGATCCGCCGGTTCTCGAGGCGGCAGAGGACGAGGGGGGCGGGCCCCGCGCTCAGGAAGCTCGCCACGCCGTCGGCCGGGGTGCGGATCGGGAGCAGGGCGGTCTGCCCCTCCTCAAGGAGGGGGTGGACGAGGACCCCGAGGAGGGGGCGGCCGGTCTCATCCACGCAGCGGATGGTGATCCGGCGCAGCCGCCCGCGGAGGTCCACGGACTGAAGCCGCGGGTCGCGGTTGTCCTGGCCCTCGACGACCAGGACCTCGTCCACGCCGTGGAGGAGCCGCCCCGTGGCGTCCCGGAACTCCACGCGCCAGGAGCCCGCCTCCAGGCCGGTCCACACGACCTCGTTGCCGTCCCAGTCGCCGTTCAGGGAGGAGAAGAGCGAATCGCCCAGGGGGATCGCCCGGGCTCGGAGATCGCCGGGCGCCAGGCCCGCGTCCACGAGCACCGAGGCGATGAGACGGGTCTCGCCCGCCAGGCGGAGGAGCAGGTCCTCGCGTCCGGCCTCGGTCTCGGCGGCCGCCTCGCGTCCGGCGTGCTCCGCCCGGACCCGCAGGCGGACCCCCGGGCCGGGCGGCAGGGGACTGAGGAAGCGGAAGCGCCCGGCTTCGTCCGTGAGGACCATCTCGGCCAGGGAACGGAGCAGGAGCTTCTCTTCCAGGTCGAGGCCGGCGGCGGTCTCGAAGCGGACCCGGGCGCCTTCGACGGGATCCCCGGCGGCGTCCACGACCGTGCCCGCGGCCAGGACCACGCCCTCCAGGAGACGCAGGGGCCCGAGATCGTGGCGTCCCGGGGGCAGCTCCAGGGGCAGGTCCACCCAGGCGGCCCCGTTCCAGCCCCGGTGGCCGGGCCGGGGCTGCGCGAGGATCAGGAAGCGCCGGCTCCACTCCTCGTCGTCCTGCCGCTCGGGGACCGGAAGGAGGAAGCGCCCTTCCGGCCCCGTCGGGACGGGGGAACTCTTCTGGATCCGGGGGTAGGGAATGCGCTCCGGGAAGCCCCCCAGCCGCGCCCGAAGCCGGCGCCGGGCCAGGGGCCGGCCCTCGGCGTCGAGGGCGATGCCGGTGATCCAGGTGCCCGGGGACTCAGGCTGCAGGACCACCTCCACCTCTTCCCCGGCGGCGACCGGTCCCTGCACCGACTTCTGGAGAGGGACGCTCCGCGTCGGCATCCGCGCCGCGACCAGGATCTCCTGCCCGAGGCCGGTCCAGGGGAAGACCGCCCGTCCGCCCTGGGTGGGGACCGGCGTGTGCCGGGTGAAGAGGGATTCCAGAAGGGGCAGCGGCAGGTCGGGCGGCGGCTCGGGGACGGCCACGACCTCGGTCCCCGGCGGCGCCGGCCCGCCGCCGAAGTCGAGGACCCTGACGACGAGGCGCCCGCAGGGCGGGAGATGCAGGACCACCGGCTCCTCGGGCAGGGCCTCGGGGTCGAGGCGCCGGGCCGGCCGCGGTTCCATGGGGACGACGGCCTGGACCTCGAGGTACAGGTCGCGCCGGGCGACGAGGGCCGGGGCGAGGTCGGGCAGACGGGCACGCCCCTCGTCGTCGGTGACGGCGGAGATCAGGGGCAGGTGGTTGCCGATC
>JALUUN010000280.1 GCA_027021325.1 Planctomycetota bacterium | reverse complement strand
ATGCAGTCCTTGTAGACCACTTGACACCTCCCTATGAGGCCGCGGGCCTGGCACCGGAGCTGGAAGCCCTGTTCCGCGACCTGCAGCAGTTCCGGACCCTGGAGCCCGGCATCGTCAGGGAACGCTACCGTCAACGCATCTCCGAGGCCGCCCGGGAGACAGGCATGGCGCCGCCCGGTTCCTCCGACCTGGACGACGTGGCGCTGGATGGTGTCTGGAAGGAGCTGCATGCCATCCGCGAGCGAGTCGCGCCGATGAGCCTGCATGTCCTCGGCAAGTCCCCTCCCCCCGAGCGCCTCATCGCCATGGTCGCGAGCATGCTTGGGCGGGATTTCACGGAGGATCTCGGGGGACGGGAGGCGGCCGAGGAGACCTTGCGGGCAGCCCTCCTGGAGGGACGGGACGACGCCCGCAAGGGGCTGGGGCGGTGGGCGGAGCCGGCCGCCGACGCCCAGCGGCGGCTCCTGGCCTGCGGCGCGGAGATCCGCAACCTGCTCCGCGCCCTGGACGGCGGCTTCGTCCCGCCCGGTCCAGGAAACGACCCGGTGCGCAATCCGGCAGCGGTGCCCACCGGACGAAACCTGTACGCCCTCAACCCGGAAGAGATCCCCACCCGCACCGCCTGGGAGGTCGGCGTGAACCTGGGCCGCCAGCTCCTCGAGCGCCGGCCCGGCTTGCGCAAGGTCGCCTTTGACCTGAATGCTTTTGAGACCATGCGGGACTACGGCGTCCTGGAGGCTGAAATCCTCTGGTTGCTGGGCACGAGGCCGGTCTGGGATGAGAACGACTTGGTGGTAGACGTCGAGCTGGTCCCCAGGGACGAGCTCGACCATCCACGGCTGGACGTATTCATCGCCATCGCCGGAGCCATGCGGGACAACTTTCCATCCCGGGTTCGCCTCCTGGATCGCGCCATCCGTCTGGCCGCGGCCCAGAAGGAAGCGGACAACCATCTCCGGGCCGGGGTCGAGCATCAGGAAGAAGCGCTGCGGGCTGCGGGATTCTCACCGGAGAGGGCCAGGGCCCTGGCGCCGGCTCGCATCTTCGGCCAGAAACCTGGAGAGTACGGAACCCGAATCCTGTACCTGGTACCTCAATCCGGGGCCTGGACGCAGGAGGATGAGGTGGCCCGGGTCTATCTGGAAAACATGTCGTACGTCTATACCGGCGACCTCTGGGGCGAGAAGATCGAGTCCCTGTACGAAGGGGCGATGCAGGGCGTCGATCTAGTGCTTCGCAACTGGGCATCGAACATGATGAGTCCCCTGTCCAACCACCATGTGTACGAATACGCAGGAGGCTTGAGCATGGCCGTGGCCGCGGTCACGGGCAGAGAACCGGATCTGCTCCTCAATGACGTCCGGGATCGTGCCCCCCGCCTTCGGGACTTCGCCGGCGTGATGCGGGAGGAGTTCCATGCCACGTTGCTCAATCCCAAGTGGATTGAGGGCATGAAGGAGCACGGCTATGCCGGTGCCGGCCAGATGGCGGAACTGGTCAAGAACAGCTTCGGCTGGTCGGTGACCCGTCCGGGCTCCGTGCCCCAGGCCACTTGGGAGGCCATCCACGCCCTGTACCTGGAGGACCGAGCCAGCCTTGGCCTGCGGGAATGGTTCCAGCGGGTGAACCCAGCGGCCTTCCAGGAGATCGCGGCCACCCTCCTGGAAGCGGCGCGCAAGGGCTACTGGGAGACCGCCGAGAAGACCCTGCAGGGTCTGGCGCGGGAGTACGCTCGCTCTGTGGCCGAGCACGGCCTGTCTGCCGGTCTGGTCGCCGGCGGCAACGAAGCTCTCCAGGAGACGGTGCGCAAGCTTCTGGGAGGCCCGGCCGACCATGAGCTGGTGGCCGCCTGGGCGCGGGCTGTTGCCGCCTCCGAAGGAGGCGGGATCACCGACTCGGTCCGGGGGCTGGAACTGGCTGAAGCGCAGCCAGAATCGACCCCGGCCTCCACCGAGACTGCAGCGTCGGGCCGGTGGCTGGAAGCCGCTGCTCTGGCTGCCACTGCGGCTCTCCTTCTTCTGGGTGCGGCCCGGCGCAGCGGAGCCCTGACATGACCGAGTCCCTGGGCCGCATCCTGGTGCCCTTGTCGGATGTCCTTCTGGTCCCCGACCTGGTTCTCCTCGCCCTCGCCACCAGCGCGAGCCTTCTCCACGCCGGAGGGCTCCTGGGAGAGGTGATCAGGCGTCGGAGACTGCTTCCCGAACATCGCCGCCTCTGTGCCGAGCTGGCCGCCTCCAGTTCGCAACGCCTCAGCCTGGTCGAGGCCGTGCAGGCCTCGCCTCTGGCCGCCGCTCTTTTTCCGGATGTCGGGCCCTCCCAGGATCGGGACAAACTCCTGGATGACCTGCGCCTGGCCATGGAGCGCCAGCTGGAGAAGCTCAATCTCCTGGTGCGCGTCGGCCCCATGCTCGGTCTGGCTGGCACCCTCATCCCCTTGGGACCAGGGCTCGCCGCTCTCTCCCAAGGAGACGTGACCGCCCTTTCCCATTACCTGGTGGTCGCCTTCACCACCACCGTCCTGGGACTCCTGGCCGGCGGCCTTTCCTACGCCGTG
>JALUUN010000279.1 GCA_027021325.1 Planctomycetota bacterium | reverse complement strand
CGCCGGGCGCAGGAGTTCCTCGGCCTCGTGGAGGAGGGCCAGGAGATGGTTCGAGGCGAGGCTCAGGGCCAGGTGGTAGCGCCGGCGGTCCACGTCCGGCGGCAGGAGCAGCGGCCGCGCCCCCCAGGAGCGGACCACGCGCAGGGCGTCCTTCTGCGCCTCTTCCGGGGCCAGAACCGTGACCCGCGCGCGCAGGAGCGTGAGGAGGTCGCGGTCAGGGTCGCCGAAGGAGAGGATGGGGTGCAGTGCGGCGGTGGCGTGGCCCAGGCATTCGAAGGGCCGCAGGGGCTCGAGGCCATGGAAGCCGCTGAGGTGGGCGGCGAAGCGCTTGCGCCGCGGCGGCAGCGCCCGGGCGACCTCGGCAGCGGCCGAAGCGAGCGCCCCGTCGGGGACGGCGAAGAGGACCACCCGCGCCTTGCCCAGGCCGGCCGCCTCGGGCGGGCCGAGCAGGGGCTCGATGCCCTGGAGCCTCGCCCACTCCATCCAGGGGCCGGGGCCGCGGCCGAGGAGCTGGACGTGGTGGCCGGCCCGGGCCTCGGCCAGGGCCAGAGAACGGCCGGCCCGGCCGGGGCCGACGACCAGGGTGCGCCTCACCATGCCACGGCCTCCCCGAGGACCGGGCCGCGCTGGATGGCGGCGCGCCGGAAGCGGACGCCGTCCAGGGCCGGATCGCGGCGCAGGCCGGCGGGAGCGGCCTCTCCCGCATCGAGGTAGAGGAAGCAGGCGCCGCCGGAGCCGGACATCCGGAAGGGGGCGTAGCGGCGGAGGGCGTCGAGGAAGGCTTGCATGGCGGGAACGGCAGAGCAGGCGGCGGCCTCGAGGTCGTTGCGCGCCGCCGCCGGCGGCGGCAGGGAGGCCGGCGCCTCCTCCTCTACGGCGCCGGGCCTCCAGGGCGCAGCGCCGCTTCGAGCGTAGACCGGCGCCGTCGGCACGGCGAAGGGCGGAAGGGCCAGGAGGACCTCACCGGCAGGCGGCTCGGCCCGGGCCAGGACGGTGTCGCCCGTGCCTCCGCGGAGTTCGGCGTCGCGGCCTTCCAGGAAGAAGAGGAGGTCGGCGCCGAGCGTGCGCGCGACCGCGCGCAGGACCTCCCCGTCGAGCGGCGCCCCGGCGGCCGCCTGGAGGAGGCGCAGGGCGGCGGCGGCGTCGCCGCTGCCGCCGCCCAGCCCGCTGCCGGCCGGGATCTCCTTGTGCAGGAACCAGCCGCCCGCGGGGGCACGGCCGCCGGCCTGGCGCCAGGCCGCCTCGGCGCGGAGGACGAGGTTGCCTTCGTCCGCGGGCACCCCCGCCGCCGCCGGGCCCGTGACCTGGAGCCCGCTCGCGCCCGGTCGCCACGCCAGGCGGTCCCCGCCTTCCACCGCCAGGAACCAGGAGCGCAATTCATGCAGGCCGTCGGGGCGCCGGCCGAGGACCCGGAGGTCCCAGTTGATCTTGGCCGGGATGGTGAGGGCACTGCCCTCAGGCATGGCCGAGGAAGAGGTTGTCGATGAGGCGCGTCCGGCCGACGCGGGCGGCGGTCACCGCCCGGCAGGGCATGCCCGGCTCCAGGCGTTCCGGGGTCCGGAAGAGGCGGTCGTCCACGACGGCGGCGTACTCCGGCTCCAGGCCGGCGCGGGCGAAGACCTCCTCCATGACCGCGGCCAGGGCGGCGGGGTCGCGCTCCCCGCCCGCGAAGGCCGTGCGCGCCGCGGTCAGAGCGCGGTAGAGGGCGCCGGCCCGTTCGCGCTCCTCCGGGCCGAGGTGGACGTTGCGCGAAGACAGAGCGAGGCCGTCCGTCTCCCGCACCGTCGGGCAGGAAGTGATCTCCACAGGGAGCTCCAGGTCCTCGACCATGCGCCGGACCAGGTGCAGCTGCTGGGCGTCCTTCTCACCGAAGAAGGCGCGGGCGGGCCGTGCCCGGACCAGGAGCTTGTAGACGACGGTGAGCACGCCCTCGAAGTGCCCCGGCCGGCAAGCGCCCTCGAAGCCGCGCCCGGACGCACCGGGAACGATGCGGGTCTCGAAGCCCTGCGGGTACATGTCTCCGGGGGTCGGCAGGTAGACCGCATCCGCGCCCAGGCCCTCCAGGGTCCGCAGGTCCTCCTCGAAGGGCCGCGGGTAGGCCTCGAAGTCGGCACTCTCGTCGAACTGGAGGGGATTGACGAAGATCGAGACCAGGACCCGCTCGCAGGCCTCGCGCGCCGCCCGGACCAGGCTCTCGTGGCCGGCATGCAAGGCGCCCATGGTCGGAACGAGCCCGAGAGCGATCTCCCCGAGGTCCGTCCGCCAGGCGGCGAGGGCGTCCCGGTCAGGCAGGCGCTCCATGGCTTCGCAGTTCCCCGAGGCGCTCGCCGACACTCCGGCCCGAGGGCAGGCGCAGGCCGGGGGCCAGTTCGGCCAGGGGCTCGAGGACGAAGCGGCGCTCCTCGAGGCGCGGGTGGGGCAGGACGAGGCGCGGCGGCCGGTGCACCGTGACCGCCGGCAGGGAGCAGAGAAGATCCAGGTCCAGGGTGCGTGGCCCCCAGCGCAGGCCCCGGCGCCGGCCGTGGCGCGCCTCCACGGCGAGGAGGAGGTCCAGGAGGGCCTCGGGCCCCCCCGCCCAGGCCAGGCGGGCGACGGCGTTGAGGAAAGGTCCCTGGGGCGGACCGCCCACGGGGGCTGTCTCGTGGAAGCGGCTCACGGCGCAGAGGCGCAGGCCGGGGGCCGCGGCCAGCTCGCCCAGGGCGGAGCACAGAAGCGCCTCGCGGTCGCCGAGGTTGGAGCCGAGGCCGACGAACCAGTCCGTCATCGCGGGGCCTGGCGGGAGGCGGGGCGGCCGGCGCCGGGCAGCCAGCGCCGGAGGGCGAGGCCGGCGGGCAGAAGCACGAAGAGGAGGCTGGCGCCGAGGAGAGTCAGTTCGGGCTCGACGAGGAGCAGGCCCAGGAGGACGACCGCCTCGGCCATGACGTGGAAGGGGCGGCGGCGCTCGGTGAGCCAGGAGAAGAAGTGGGGATAGGAGATCCGCGAGACCATGAGGGCGGCCAGGACCACCAGGCTGAAGGGGACGGCGCGGATCACCAGGGCCTGGGCCGTGGCGACAGTGTCCGGGGCCCAGCCGAGGAGGAAGTCCGGATCCTGGATGCCGTGGAAGAAGAGAACCAGGGCCGTCGGGACGGCCGCGGCGGCGGGGGTCGGCAGGCCGGTGAAGCCGCGGTTGCCGCCGGCACCGGGCCCCTCCTCGTTGTGGGACACGTTGTAGCGCGCCAGACGCAGGATGGCGCACATCCCGTAGACCACCGGCGCCACGAAGAGCAGCCGCGGGTGGACGTAGACCTCGAAGGCCGGACCTTCCAGGACCACCAGGGCGCGGCCGAGCATGGCCGGCGCGACGCCGAAGGTGACGGCGTCGCAGAGGCTGTCCAGCTGCGCGCCGAGCTCGGAAGTGCTCCGCGTCAGGCGCGCGACCTTGCCGTCCACGCCGTCGAGGAAGGCCGCCAGGACCAGGAGCCAGCCGGCGTAGGCCAGACGGTGGTGCATCCCCGGCTCGGCAGCCTCGGTGATCCAGACCAGCGCCGACAGCCCGCAGGCGAGGTTGCCCAGGGTGACCAGGCTCGGAAGGACGGCGAAGGGCCGGAGCCGGGGGCTCGGGGAGGAGTCGGAATCCATGCGCGGGGCCTGGGGCCCGGGGATTCTACCCCTCGCCCCCCCCGCGGCGGGGCCGCCACCGGCGCTCCGCACCCTGCGGCCCCGGCCGGTCCGGCGCGGATCAAGCGAAGGGCGTGGGCCCGCCGCGCGCCATCTCCAGGATCGCGGCCGCGGTCCAGGAGAACTGCGGCGCCGCCGGTCGCGCACCCTGGGCCGGCGCGCCGGTGAGGGGCGAGTAGTTCTCGTAGAGGTTCGGGTGGTCGGCGGCGGCGCTGAGAAGCCGGCGCAGGGGCTCTTCGCCGGCACCCGTCTCCAGGCGCTCCAGGGCGGCGACGGCGAGCGCCGCCTGGTCGAACCACACCGCCCCGTTCCAGTAGCCGTCGGGATCGAAGCCGGGGTCGTCCCGGGGCAGGGCAGGGAAGGGAAGGGGGGTTCCGAAGCGGCGCCCGTCCTCCAGGGCCTCGAGGAGGGCCCGGCCCTCGGCCTCGCCGCCCAGCCCTGCCCAGTAGGGATGCCAGCAGGCCGAGGAGAGGCGGGCGAAGGGGCCGGGGCTTCCGTCCTCCTCGACGAGGCGGTCGCGCCACAGCCCGGTGTCCGGATCGAGGAGCCGGCGCAGGCCCTCCTCGAGGCGGCGGGCATCGGCCTCGAAGGGGGCCGGGTCCTGGTCCAGGACCCGGGCGAGGCGGGCCAGGATCCGCGCCTCTCCGAGAAGCCAGGTGTTCAGGTCCGGCTGCCAGAGGCGGAACAGGCGCCAGCCGCCGGGCCCCTTCTCCAGGGGGGCTTCCTCGAAGCGCCGGGAGTCGTCCCAGCCCGAGTCCCACATGGCGGTGCGCCGGTCCACGCCGCCGGCGGCGTGGAGGGCTTCGCCAGGGCGGCGCCGGAAGCGGTCCCACCAGACGAACTGGCGCGCACACGGCGGGTAGAGCTCGGCCAGAAGCGCGCGGTCCTCGGTCTGACGCCACAGGGCCTCCAGGGCCCAGGCGGCCATGGGCGGCTTGGTGTTGTCCCAGTGGTCCCGGGAGCGCTGGGGCATGCAGGTGTCGGGGACCTGGCCGTCCCGGTCCTGGCGCTGGAACTGGGCGCGGAGCTGTTCGGCCGCCAGCCAGGGCTCGACGGTGGCGAGGGCGTGGGCGTGCTTCCAGGAGTCCCAGGCCCAGTAGCCCGGATAGGCGAAGGGCGAGGGGATCACGCCGTGGTGGGCCAGGTCGCCGCGCGGGGCGCGCCGGTTCCAGCCGAGGACCGTCACCGCGCGGGCCACGGCCAGCTCGGCGGCGGCCTCGCCGGCCAGGCGCAGGCCGTGGAAGGCACGGCGGAACATCTCGTCCCAGCGCGTGCGGTTGGCGTCGAGGCAGTCGGGGTCGCGGACCGCGCCGCCCTCGGGGGCGACGACCACCAGCCAGCGCCCCTCCCCCGCCGCCACGACGCTGAAGGGCAGGTCGCAGCCGACGCGGGGCTCGCGGTCGTGGCGGACCTCCACGACCAGGGCGTCGGGAGAGACGAAACCGAGGCGCAGATGGGCACCGTCCAGGAGGTCGCCCTCGAGGGCATCGGCCCAGACCGTGCGGCCGCGGAAAGGGGCCCCAAGATGGAGAAGGGCACGCCGTGCCCCGGCTTCGGCGGGGCGCAGGTGGATTTCGAAGTTGGCACGCTCGCCCCAGGTGACGCCGAACCAGGCGCCGTGGTCGCTGAACAGGCCGGTGACCTCGCCGAGCTCGTCGCGCAGCTGGATCAGGTCCGGGAAGTCCTCGACGCCGGGCATGCAAACGGCCTCACTCCCAGGAGGGACGGCCCGGGAGGTGGTCGGCAGGATAGGGGATCCGCGCCTCCACGGGCACGCGCTCGAGGTTCGGCGCGCCGGGTTCTGCGGCGTACCACCAGGCGACCGAGGACCAGTCGTCGCTGCGGCGGTTGGCGTGACCGTGCTCGATCGTGACCCGCAGGTGCTTCTCGAACTGGACGGGGTCCTCGAGGTGGAAGCGGTACATGCTGACGCGGCCGGAGTAGTTCGTGCCGCCGGGCAGGGTCATGCCCGCATAGGGGCCGCAGAAATGCTGGTGCGGCCCCCAGGCGGTCAGGAAGTAGTCCTCGGTACCGGTGCCGTGGAGAGAGGGGAACTCCTCGCCGTCCACGTAGATCATGTCGTCTCCCTCGCCGTACCAGTTGTTGCCGTCGGTCCGGCGCAGGTTGTGGACGTTGAGGAGGCAGCCGACATAGTGGCCGCGGCCGTGGACGTCGAGGACGCAGTAGTTGCGCTCGCGGGCCTCGCGGCCGGGGTTGAGGCCCTCCATCTGAAAGTCCCAGTTGCTCATCCCCTCGTCCGAGATGCCGGGACAGGGATTGCAGCGCTGGAACCAGGCGTGGAAGTAGGCCTCGTCCTCCCCCAGATCCGGCCGCTCCTCCCAGTCCACGTAGTAGAAGAGATGGCGGATCGGGTGCCCGCCTTCGTTCCAGACCTCCAGGCGCGCGGCACGGCGGAAGGGCATGGGGAAGAAGCAGTTCATGCCCTTGCCGTTCTGGGGCATCATGCTCAGGGGGAGGCTCGCGAAGTTCACGGTCTCGCCGAAGCCGACGCCGAAGAAGTCCCCCAGGGGGACGTCCACCGAGGCCGCGCCGGAGTCCTCCCAGAAGATCCGCAGGCTGGCGGTGCGCAGGAGATTCGGGTCGTCGCCCAGGGCGGTGATCCAGAGGTGACGGATCACCCCCGGCCCGCGCAGTTCCCCGAGGACGTGGACGGCGCCGGGCGGGACGACGGCGAAGTCGGCGTTGCCCCCGCTCCGGTCGTAGCTGGATTCGCGGCGCCGGCGGCCGGGGCGCAGGCGGGAGAGGGACTCGAGCACCATGCCGGCAGGCTAAGGGGCCGGGCGAGGCCCTGCTACGCTTCCGCCATGTTCGTTCGCCTCCTCCTCCCGGGGGCGGTCCTCCTGGTCCTGGCCGCCTGCAGCATGCGCCGCCCCGGCGCCTTCCCCTCCTACGCCTCCGACGCCGCCTTTCTCGAGGAGCAGGCCGGCGGCCGGCGCTTCCCCGGCGGCACCGGAGAGTTCGTGGTATGTCCGGGACTCCAGGGCCGCGTGATGACCAGCGAGGTCGCCCCGGGCGGCGCCTCCCTGGGTTACGTGCCGCGCGAGGTGATCCTGCACCCGCCGGAGGACGTGCCCTTCCGCAACTTCGGCGGCGAGGACCGCTTCTGGATCGGCCCCGAGGCCGGTCCCTACGCCCTCTACTTCGGGACCGGGGAGACCGAGCAGGTCGAGGCCAACTGGCGCGTGCCCGCGCCCCTTCAGGAGGGGGCCTGGGAGGTCGTCACGGAGGGCCCGCGGGGCCTGACCATGCGCCGCAGGATGGAACTCGTGAACCGCCTCGGCACGCGCTTCGAGGTAGGCGTCACACGCGAGATCCGCGGCCTCGAAGCCGGCGACCTCGGCGGCCTCGCCGAAGCCCTCGCCGGCCTCGACTGGGTCGGCTTCGAGAGCCTGAACACCCTGGAGAACCTCGGCGCGGAGGACTGGCGGGAGGAGACCGGCCTGCTCTGCCTCTGGATCCTGGGCATGTTCCCGCCGGGGCCGGAGACCTTCGCCATCCTCCCCTACCGGACCGAAGGGCATTCGCCGCCGGTGCTCACGGACTACTTCAACCCCCTCGGCCCGGACCGGGTGCGGGTCGGGAGCGACTTCGTCTTGTTCCGGGTGGACGGCCGCTACCGCAGCAAGATCGGAATGCTGCGCGACCGGGCGCAGCCCGCCCTGGGCGCCTGGGATCCGCGGCGGCGGATCCTGACCGTGGTCCGCTTCGAGCCGTTGCGCCGCAGCGACCCCTACCTCTCCGAACTCTGGATCGCCGACAACCCCGCCCCCTACGACGGCGACGTCGTGAACTCCTACAACCACGGCGGCCCGGAGCCCTTCTTCGAACTGGAGACCTCGAGCCCGGCCCTGAGCCTGGGGCCCCGGCAGGCCGCGACGCACACCCACCGGACCCTCCATGTCCGGATCCCCGAGGGCCGGGACCCCGCCCCGGTGGTCCGCGCCCTCCTGGGCGTGGACTGGGCCGAGGTGGCGGAACTCGCCGGCTGGTCCCGGCCCTGAGCGAGGCCGGCCCGGCCGGCTCAGGGCAGGATCGTCAGGGAGACCGCGTCGGCGGCGGCGGCCAGCCGAAGGTTGACCGCCGAAAGCCAGAAGGTCCGGCCCACGAGGCTTCCGGGAAGGACGCCGGGCGGTACCGCCACCTGGGCCTGGGCGTCGCCGAAGACGTCGAGGACACCCGAGAAGCCCGAAGTGTACGGCGGGTAGATCCCCTGGAGGGAGTTCGTGTACCAAGTGTCGGCGGTCAGGGGGACCTCCAGGCCGAAGAGCTCCGTGGGCCCGGTGCCTGTGGCGGAGAGAAGGAGTCCGTAGAGGACGCCTGCGTCGGCGGCCGGAAAGTCCACGTCGTAGTCTACTGCTCCGCCCGCGGACGCCGAGATCGCGGTGCTGCTGGCCGCCAGCAGGACGGCCTCCAGGTCGAAGGCGTAGGCGGCGCCGGCAGGACCGCTGGAATCGTCCTCCTGGTCCCCGTTGACACCGGTAGCGGCGCTCTGCTCCCGGTCGGCGCCCACCACGAGGAAGGAACCGTCCAGGGCTACGGCGCCTCCGAACTCATCCATGGAATCCGGGTTGGAGGCCTTGAGGTAGCCGCTCTCCGACCAGAGGCTGGCCGCCGGATCCCAGGTGTACAGGAAAACGGCCCCGGCATCCGGGAGGAAGTCGTCCTCCGGCTCGCCCTTCGTGCCGGAACCGCTTCCGTCCTCGTTCTCGGCCCCCACCGCGAGCCGGCCGCCGGACAAGGCCACACTCAGGCCGGCGTTGTCGTTGGGGTCGGGGAAGGCCGGCGAGAGGCAGGCCTCGAGACTCCACGAACCCGAGGAGGGATCTCTCTTGAAGACGCAGACTGCGCCCGCATCGCTGGCGCCGCCCACATCCTCGAAGGGAACGCCGGCGGCGACGCGGTCTTCGGAGAGTGCGAGGCTGGCGGCAAACTGATCCCAGAAATCCGGGGCCGGACTCTTCAGGTAGGCCTCCTGGGACCAGATCCCGGTGGCGGGATCGCGCCGGAAGACGTAGGCGGCCCCGGCATCCGTCGCGCTCTCGTCCGTCTGGTTCCCGTTCACGCCACCCGAAGCGCTGTCCTCCAGCGGGGCGCCGACGACGACCAGGTCGCCATCGGCCGCCACCGAGGAACCGAACTTGTCGCCCGCGCCCGTGTTCGAGGCCTTGAGGTAGGCAACCTCGCTCCAGGTTCCGCTGGCGGGATCCCGCACGAAAACATAGGCAGCCCCGGAATCGGTCGCGGTGTTGTCCAGGGGATCGCCCCCCACGCCCGTGGCCTGGCTGTCCTCCCGCCAGGCCGTGACGACCAGGGTGCCGCCGGAGAGCGCGACGGCGGTGCCGAATTCGTCGCCGGCCTCGGCGTTCGAGGCCTTCAGGTAGGCCTCCTGGGTCCAGGTGCCCGTCGCGGGGTCGCGCACGAAGACATAGACCGCACCCGCGGAAGGAGCGCCGTTGTCGCTCTGGCTGCCATTCACCCCAGCGGCCCCACTGTCCTCCCAGGGGGCCCCCACGGCGAGAAGGTCTCCCGACAGGGCGATCGCGGCGCCGAAGCGGTCGCCGGCATCGGTGTTGGAAGGTTTCAGCCAGGCCTGCTGGCTCCAGACGCCGGTCGCAGGATCGCGCACGAAGACGTAGACCGCACCCGAGCCTGGAGCGCTCTCGTCCTGCTGGTTGCCGTTCACGCCGGTCGCGGCACTGTCCTCCTCGACCGCTCCCACGGCGACGGTCGCTCCCGAAACAGCTACTGTCCGGCCGAAGGAGTCCCCGAAGTCGGTGTTCGAGGCCTTCAGATAGGCGTCCTGGACCAGGGCCTCGATCCACGGGAGGGCCCCGGCGCCGCGCGGCGCCGGCGCCTCCCCGCCCGAAGGGCCGCCGGCCGACAGGGGCAACACCAAAGCGGAAGGGACAGGAACGAGTAGGGGGAGAAGGAGCAGGCAGGGAGAGCGACGAGCCATCACGGGTTTCCAGAGAGGAATCGGGGACGAGGAGGGAGACCTGACCGGTCCAGGCCAGCCTAGAAGATGGACGCTGCCCTGCCCAGGCCCTACCCCTTGGCGCTGCGCAGGCGGACGCCGCGCAGGAAGATCCCCTGGGCCAGGAAGTAGACGAGCAGACAGGGCGCCAGAACCAGGGAGGTGCCGGCCATGAGCCACTCCACGGCCACCCGGTAGGACTGCTGGAAGGCCGCGAGAGCCAGGGTCAGGGTCTGCTTCTCCTCGCTGTTCAGGTAGATCAGGGGCGCCCAGAAGTCGTTCCAGGTGGCGAGGAAGGTGAAGAGGGCGACCGCGCCGGTGACCGGGCGCACGAGCGGAAGCGCCACCCGCCGGTACTGGGCGAAGAAGCCGCATCCGTCCAGGCGCGCCGCCTCGAGAAGGTCCGGCGGGAGCGACAGAAAGGCCTGGCGGAAGAGGAAGATGAAGAAGGGCGCGCCACCCAGCACCGTCGGCAGGAGGAGAGGCCCCCAGGTGTCCACCAGGCCGAGTTCCCGGTAGAGGAGGAACTGCGGCACCGCCAGGACCTGGGGCGGCAGCATCATGGTCGCGAGCACCAGGAGGAAGAGGGCATCCCGGCCGCGGAAACGCAGGCAGGCGAAGGCGAAGCCCGCGAGGCTGCAGCAGAAGAGCTGCCCGGCGATGGAGAGGACGGTCAGGACCGAGGTGTTCCAGACCAGGCGCCCGAAGCCCCGAAGCCCCGCCTGGCCGCCCATACGCTCGGCGGCGAGACGGAAGTTCTCGACCGCGGCGCCGTCGGGGAAGGACCAGGGAGAGCGCGTCAGCGCCGTGCCGTCGGGCTGGAGCGCCACGGCCAGCATCCAGAGCAGCGGCAGCAGGAAGGCCGCCGCCAGGACCAGGAGGAGCAGGCGGCGCAGGACCCTCACCGCCCGCCTCCCGCATAGTGGACCCAGGAGCGCGATCCGCGCAGGACCAGGAGGGTCAGGGCCAGGACCAGGAGGAAGAGGATCCAGGCCAGGACGCTGGCGGCGCCCATGTGCAGGAAGCGGAAACCGGTCTCGTAGAGGTACAGGACCAGGAAGCGGCTCTCGTTGCCCGGCCCACCGCGGGTCATGACATAGGGCTGGGCGAAGAGCTGGAAGGCCTGGATCAGGCCGGTGATGGCGTTGAAGAGGAGCACCGGGCCGAGGGCCGGGAGCGTCACGTGCAGGAGACGCGCCGCCGGGCCGGCGCCGTCGATGCGCGCAGCCTCGTGCAGGCACGGGTCCACGCTCTGCAGGCCGGCCAGGAAGACGAGCATCTGTGCCCCTACCGTCCACAGGCTCATGAGGACGAAGGCCGGCAGCACGAAGCGCGCGTCGCCGAGCCAGTCGGGGCCGGGAAGCCCGAGGGCCAGGAGCGCGTGGTTCAGGAGTCCCCCCTCCTCGTCCAGGATCCAGCGCCAGACCGCGCCGAGGACGACCGGCGAGAGGATGGTCGGCAGATAGAAGAGGGTGCGCAGGAGGCCGACGCCGCGGAAGCGGCGGGCCAGGAGGAGGGCCAGGGTCAGAGCCAGGGCCAGTTGCAGCGGCACCGCCGCCAGGGCGTAGAGGAGGGTCACCCGCAGGCTGTCGCGGGTCACCGGGTCGGCAAGCACCTGCCGCCAGCCGTCGAGACCGAGCCAGCGCACGCGCTCGACCGGGCGCAGGGGGTTCCACTCGCCGAGGGACAGGACCAGGCTCACGAGCGCCGGGCCGGCCAGGAGCAGGACGAAGCCGAGGGCCCAGGGCAGGAGGAAGCCCCAGGCGGCGCGTTCCTCGCGGCGCTGCAGGCGCGGGGCGCGGTGCGTCCGGAGCGCCAGCCAGACGAGGAGGCAGAGCGCGATGCCCGCCCCCTGG
>JALUUN010000278.1 GCA_027021325.1 Planctomycetota bacterium | reverse complement strand
GGCCTCCACGCGCGCACGGTCGCCTACCGGGGCTTTCCCGTGGACACCGGCACCATTGTCGCCCTGAAGCTCCTGAACCCGGACAACGCGATTCCAGCCGCGGTCGTCTCCTGCAACATGTACGCCGACCGGGGCGAGACCCTGGTCCTCGGCAAGGCCACGGCCGACGCCGTGCGTGCCGCCGGCAAGCGGGCGGTGGCCGTGGCGGTGAGCGCCCTGAGCAACCGCTACCACACCGGGGAGGTGGATCCCGCCGAGGACCACGTCTCGGCCCTGAAGGACGACGAGTGGAACCGAAAGATCCTCGAGCTCCTCGGTGAGGGCCGCCTGGAGGACGTCTCCCAGCTGGCGCGCCAGTTCAGCCGCGAGGCGCACGGCGAGCAGAAGTTCAAGGCCATCTGGTGGCTGGCGGCGGCTCTGGGCCAGAACAACCGCTACCAGGGAGCGGTGCACGCCTACGGCCCGATCCACGGCACCGGCGCCGGCGTCGTTTCCCTGCGGCCCGCGCAGCGCGAGTTCGGACGCCTGGAGTACGACGAGGACGATGCCGAGGTCTACCAGGGGGACCGCGAGGTCCTGGCCGGCGGCGGCGAGGTCTCCTCTCCGGGTGGGGAGTCCGGCGGCGGTCCCGGCATCGTCCTGGCCGAGGACGCGCCGGAACCGGTCGGCGCCTATCCCCACGCCCGCCGCGTCGGCTCCCTTCTCTTCCTGTCGGGGGTCGGCCCGCGGCAGCCGGGGACCGACGAGATTCCCGGCGGCCCGGTGCGTGATGCCCAGGGCCGGCCCCGGGACTACGACATCCGCGCCCAGACCCGGGCGGTCATCGAGAATGTGCGGCGCATTCTCGAGGCCGCCGGCAGCAGCCTCGACCGGGTCCTCGACGTGACCTGCTTCCTGGTCGACATGGAGCGCGACTTCGAGGGCTTCAACGAGGTCTACCGCGAGGCCTTCGAGGGCATCCAGGCGGCGCGGACGACCCTGGCGATCCGTGCGCTGCCGACGCCCATCGCCGTCGAGTTCAAGGTCATCGCGGAGGCCTGAGGCGGTGCGCCTCCTCGACATCACGCCGTGCATCTCGCCGCGACTGGGGGTCTTCCCCGGGGACACGCCCTTCCGCCTGGAGGTCCTCCGCGAACTGGCCCGGGGCGACAACTTCGGTCTGAGCGCCGTGCACTCCACGGTCCATCTCGGCGCCCACGCCGATGCCCCCTGCCACTATCCTCCGGGCGGCCCGGGCATCGAGGCCTGCGCCCTGGAGCCGTACCTCGGGCCTTGCGAGGTCGTGCGCGTGCCGCTGCCGCGGGGAAGCCGGGTGCGTCCCGGGGACCTGCCGCCGGCGACGCCGCGGGCGCCTCGGCTCCTGTTCCGCACTGATTCCTTTCCGGACCCGGAGGCCTGGAATCCCGACTTCTGCAGCCTCTCCCCGGAACTCGTCGCCGTTCTGGCGGAGCGGGGCGTGCGGCTGGTCGGCATCGACACTCCGTCCATCGATCCCCAGGAGGACCGCGAACTCCGGAGCCACCGTGCGGTGGGGGAGCGCGGCCTCGCCATCCTCGAGGGGCTGATGCTGGGCTCGGTGGAGCCGGGCCTCTACACCCTCATCGCCCTGCCCCTGCCCCTGGAGGGGGCCGACGCCTCGCCGGTGCGGGCGGTCCTCCTCGACGACGGGGGCCGGAGTCTGGCCGGGCCTCTCCTCAGCCCGCCGCCTGGCGATTCCAGCTCGGCCTCTGGACCGTCCACTCCGGATCCAGCGTGACCTTCAGCCCCTCGCGGGCGGGCTGGAACTCCACGCGCCGGGCCGCCTCGATGCAGGCCCGGTAGCCCTCCTCGGACCAGCGGCGCAGATCCTCCTTCGAGGCCCAGATGCTGGCGCCGAAGTAGTGGCCCGGTTCCTCCATCGAGCTGCCGAAGTAGGCGCCGAGCATGCCGGGGGACCGGCTCAGGGCCGGCTTCCAGACCGACGCCTGCTCCTCGAGGATGCGCAGTTCCTCGCGCGGATCCGCCTGCGCCGAGACCATGCGCAGCATGCGGCCCCGCTGCAGGAGGGAGGCGGTGGTCGTGCACAGGCCGGGGATCGGAAGCAGCACCTCGATGAGCCCGGGCATGCGACCCTCGAACCAGGGGCCGAGGCCGGTGCGTTCCAGGAGGGCGGCCGACTGGCGCCGCCGAAACAGGCGCAGGGCGCCGACATCCCGCCACAGGGTGAAGACACAGGCGCGCCCTTCCTGGTCCCAGCCGCCGAGGCGGCCGAGGAAACCCTCGGCCTCCTGGAGGCTGCTCCAGAGCTTCATGCCGGTGTCGAAGCGGGGCCGCTCTGCGGCCGTGACATCCAGACGGAACCAGCTGATCAGCATCGTCGAACCATCCCCCTCGGGCCCGCCGCCTCGGGGATACCGGCGGCCGCCCTTCCCTCCTCCAGCCTAACAGGACAGCCGCCGCCTGCGGGAGGGATCGAGGAGGATTCCCGTGCCCAGGACGGCGACCCCCCAGAGGCTGGAGGTGCGGATCGCGGGATCGAGGAAGGTCGCCAGAAGGGCCAGGCCGGCTCCCAGGATGAAG
>JALUUN010000277.1 GCA_027021325.1 Planctomycetota bacterium | reverse complement strand
AACATCGAGGATCAGACCGGCTTGCTGCCACGCCATGACACGGCCGGCCGTTACGAGCGCCTGTTCAGCACCGAGACCGATCTCGGCCGTGCCCTGGCCGCCACCGGCGTGCGCGAGGAGGTCCTCGGCGTCCTGGCACCGGAGGCCGTTGGCCCGGACCGTCAGCCGCCGCCGCACTGGAGGGAGCTGGTCTCCGGCACCATCGACGCCGACATGCTGGACTACCTGGCGCGGGACGCTCGGTTCACGGGCCTGCGCCTGGAGGTGGATCCGCGGATCCTGCGCGTCTTCCGCGTGGAACGCCGCAGCCAGCGCCTGTTCGTGGACCTGACCCGGCGCGGCTACCTGCGCGAGGCGCTCCTGAGCGAGGTTCTGCGCTGCCTGGAAGCGCGATTCTATTTCTCGGAGCGTGTCTACTTCCACCACGCCAAGATCGCCGCCGGCGCTCTGGTGGCCAAGGCGGTGGAGATCGCCCTCCTGCACGGCGCTCTGTGCTTCGAGGATCTGCAGCGGGCGACCGACGCCGGGCTCATCGATCTCCTGGAGCGGGCGCGGATCCGCGACGCCGCCGGGCGCAGCCGCCTGCAGACCTTCGTCGAGGCCTTCCGCCGCCGCCGCCTGCCCAAGCGCGTGGCGGTCTTCCCGGTGTATGCGAACCGGGAAATCCAGGGAAGCCTCATCGAGCGCTTCTTCGGTACCGGCAGCGCCGAAGAGCGGCGCCGAGTGGAGGACCGCATGGGGGAGGCCGTGCGCTTCGCCGCCGGCCGCGACGTCCCGGTCCTGCTCTACTGCCCGGCCGGCAGCATGCAGCTCAAGCAGGCGCGGATCCTGGTGCGCTGGCCCGGTGAGGAGGACCTTTCGCCTCTGCGCGAGCACGCGGCGGAGGTGCCCCGTCTGGGCGATCTGGAGCGGGCCTACGAGCGTATGTGGAAGTTCTACGTCCTGGCCTTGACCGACGACCCGCGGACCCTGGCCGCCCTGCGCGAGGTCTGTGCCGGGGAGTTCCCGGAGGCGGTCAACGTCCTGGCTCCGCCCGGCGGCACGGAGAACCTTGCCTCTCCGGCCGGAGGCATTCCCTAAGTCAGGATTTGGAAGGGGTTTGCGCGAGCTGTTCCGGCCCCGGAGGCGGCTGCTAGCATGGGAAGCCTGCATCGGCGCCCTGCGCCGGGAAAAAGCCCGGGACATTCCTGAAACCCTGGCAGTACCCGGGCCTAAGGCTAGAAGCCCTCTGGACCGGGCTCGCTCCTGCAGCCGGCAGGAGCCGTTCCCTTCTCCCCCGACGGTCTCCTTCCCGGCCTGTGAGTCCGAGCAGACGGTGGGGGTCCGTCCCAAGACAGCTCGCAACCCGAACCGACGTGCTGACCGCCGCTGCCGCCCTCCTGCTCCTGATGCCGGCCTATGGTTCCGGCGTCCCCGCCGGCGCCCGGACCGCCTCGGCCCCCTTCGGTGAGCGCGAGACCCTGCCCCTCGTCGCCTCCGAGCGTGTGGTCTTCTTCGGCTTCGAAGGCGACTTCACCGGCGACGGCGACCTGAAGCTGGCAGGCCTCCTCGAGGAGGAGTTCCAGCTGCCGGTTCTGGGCACGGCGATCCGCGCCCACTCCACCCGCGACCGCCTGGTCTTCGCCGTCCGCACCTCCGAGGACGTCAAGAAGCTGGATCGGAGCCTGAACCGCGGCCTGAAGAAGAAGGGCTACAAGGCCGAGCCCCTTCATGTCACCGCCCTGAGCCTTCTCGACCGGAGCAGTGGCTCCGCCCTCAGCCGGGACATGCGCAACGTCGAACGCGACGAGTCCAAGGTCTGGGCCTCGGCGGTGCGGCCTGGCAACCGTCTCATCTGGGTCTTCCACGAGCCGCGCATGTCCGCTTCCAAGGTCCTGGACGCGGTCCGCGATGCCGGGGTGCGCTGCAGTTACCACCACATGGAGGTGGAGCTCACTGCCCAGCAGAACGCCGATCTGGCGGCCCTGCGGGATCTCGCCGGTGAGAAACTGGACCTCCTGCGTGCCTCGGAGCAGGACGGCCGGCTCCTTCTGGACCTCTACCTGCGCGACGTCGACTCCTTCCTGGCCCTGCAGCGGGGCCGGAGGACGGTTCCCTGTCCGGACGTCCTGGATTTCCTGGACGAGGTGCCCGCCGGCCGTCTGCAGTGGCAGGTCACCCTGGACATCGAGGGCAACCCTCTGACGCCCTGAGTCCCGGCCCTGCCCGGCCCCCGGAGGCGTCCGCTGCGGGCGCCTTCAGCGCAGGGAGGCGAGCCGTGCGCCGATCCGCTCCAGGGCCTGCTCCAGGACCTCCTCGGAGGCGGCGAAACTGAGGCGGAAGGCGCGGACGTCTCCGAAGGCGCCGCCGCCGATGCAGGCGACCCTCTCCTGCTCCAGGAGCATCTCGGCGAAGCGGTCGCCGCTGCCCACGGGCTCACCGCTCCGGGGGTCCGCACGCTCCAGGACCTCGGGGCGCAGGCGCGGGAAGGCGTAGAAGGCGCCGCGGGGCTCAGGACAGTCGAGCTCCGGCATCTGCCGCAGGCGGCGGCTCACCAGCCGTGCCCGGCGGGCGAAGACCTC
>JALUUN010000276.1 GCA_027021325.1 Planctomycetota bacterium | reverse complement strand
GTCCTCGCCGTCCCCGCCGCGCCGCCGGCCGCCGCCTGCCCGGCCCGGTCCCAGACCCTCAGGGTGTGGACCAGGAAGCCGCCGCTCAGGAGGCACTCGAAGCCTTCCTGATGGAGGAAGTAGTACTTGTTCGTGGTGCCGAAGAGGGCTGCATAGGCCTGCTCCCAGGCCTGGCGCACCGCCGGGTCGTGCCCGCCGAAGAGGCCGCGGACCGCATCGGCGACACCGTTCTCGGTGTACTGGTGGATGATCTCGACGCCCAGATAGAAGACCGCGGCGGGCAGGAACCAGAGGGCGAGCCGGCCCGGCGGAAGGATCCACGAAAGCCACGGCTTCCCGCCCCGCCAGAACTGCGGCAGGAGCCAGGCCAGGGCACCGCCGAGCCCCACCGCCATGTAGGCGAGGTGGGTGATGTTCTTCTGGACGAAGGAGAGGTTGTGGAGGGTGGTCTCCTCCTGACGGTTGATCGCGGCCCAGGCCTCGGGCGTCTCGATGCCGAGGATCCGCTGACCCCAGCTCACCTCCTCACCGGCGATGAGGAAGAAACCCGCTGCCGCCAGGAACCAGAAGCGGGCGAGCCCGCGGCGCCCGAGGGCCCGAAGCCGCCGGGCGGCCAGGAAGGCCAGGAGGGAGGACAGGAGGTAGGCGACGGCCGTGGCGTACTCCAGGAGGCCGTCCTCGACGAGGGTCCAGCGGTACAGGCCGTCGTTCCACTGCCGCAGGCCGAGGAGACCGCCGAGGTAGAGGAGCGGCAGCCAGGGGAGCCAGGGGTCCGCCCGCCGCAGCAGCGCCGTGGTGGGGGAGACGCTTTCCACGCCCCTCCCATCGGCCCCGGCGCCGCCGGATCTGAAGACCTCTCTCCGGAGCCCGGGTGCCGCCTCAGGCGTCCTGGAGCGCCCGCACCATGGGCGCGTAGCGCAGGATCCGCGCCAGTTCCTCGCGCAGGGCCTTGCGCTCGACGATGCGGTCGATCTGTCCCTTCTCCAGAAGGAACTCGGCCCTCTGGAAACCTTCCGGGAGATCCTGGCGGATCGTGTTCTGGATCACACGCGGGCCGGCGAAGCCGATCAGGGCTCCGGGCTCGCCGACCAGGATGTCGCAGACGCTGGCGAAGCTGGCGGTGACGCCCCCGGTCGTGGGATTCGTCATCAGGGAGATGCTGAAGCCCCCGGCCTCGCGGTAGGCGTGCAGGGTGGCGCAGGTCTTGGCCATCTGCATCAGGGAGATGGCGCCCTCGTGCATGCGCGCTCCGCCGCTTGCCGAGACGAGGAGGACCGGCAGGTTCTCCTCGAGGGCGAGCTCGACGGTGCGCGCCACCTTCTCGCCCACGACCTCGCCCATGGAGCCGCCCATGAAGGAGAAGTCGAGGACCGCGAGCGCCAGGGGGATCCCCTCCAGGGTGCAGGTGCCCGCCAGGCAGGCTTCGGTGTTGCCGGTCTTCTGCTGCGCCCGCTTCAGCTTCTCGCTGTAGGGCTCCTGGTCCACGAAGTGCAGGCGGTCGCGGGGCTGGAGATCGGTGAAGTGCTCGACGAAGCTCCCCGGATCGGCCGTCATCTCGATGCGCCGGCGCGCGGGCACGGTGTGGTGGAAGGAGCACTCCGGACAGACCAGCAGATTGGCCTCCAGCTCCTTGTTGTAGACCATGGTCCCGCAGGCGGAGCACTTGCTCCACAACCCGCCGGGCATCTCCTTCTTCTTGCGCAGGCGGCCCCAGGCCATGGGCCCATTGTAGGGTCTGCCCCGGCCGCCCTTGGCGGGGCCTGCTCCGGCGCCGCCCCCGCCCCGGCCGCCGGCCCGCGTCCCCCGGCCGCTTCAGCCGCCGGCGCTCGCGCCGTAGCCGAGCTGGTCCAGGAAGGTGTCGGCCATGCTGCGGCCGCTTCCCAGGACCGGTTCACGCGGCGGAAGCGGCGCGCGGAAGCCCTCGGCGTAGTCGAAGACCTTCGGTTCCGGGTGTTCCCGGCGCCAGGAAGGTTCCATCCACTCGCGCAGGCTGCGGCCCTCGGAACCCTCGGGCACCGGCAGGCCGAGCCAGTCCAGGAGAGTCGGGCAGATGTCGAAGATGCTGCCGAGGGTCCGCTCGCCCCGGGGCAGGAGGCCCAGCCGCCGGACCCCGGGGCCGCTCAGGATCAGGACCCCCGGGGGAGCGTCCTCGTGGGTGCCGCTCTGCACCGCGGCCCGGTCGTCGAGATTGCCGGCGTGCATGCCGTGGTCCGAGAGGACGACGATGCGGGAGCCGGCGGGAGCCGCCTCCAGGATCTCCCCGAGCCGGGCGTCGGCCTCGCGGTAGGCGCGGTCGATGCGGTCGCCCAGGGCCTCGACGCCTTCGCGGCGGACCGGATAGCGGTAGGCCTCCGGCTCGCGGAAGCGCCAGTAGTAGTGGCCGGCGACGTCGGGAAGGCCGAGGTAGAGCAGGGTCAGGTCGGCGGACTCCTCCTCCAGGAGGTCGCGGGCGCAGGCGGTGTGGACGCGGTCGCCGCGGAAGGCGGCGCGGAAGAGGGGCTCGATGGCCTCGAAGAGCGGGCCTTCGAGGCGGAGTTCGCCGAAGCGCTCGCGGTAGGCTTCGTCC
>JALUUN010000275.1 GCA_027021325.1 Planctomycetota bacterium | reverse complement strand
CGCCCCGACCTGGAGACCGCGCTGCTCCGCGGCAACGTCCCGACCCGGGTCCAGCGCCTGCGCGACGGCGCCTACGAGGCCATCCTCCTGGCGGCGGCGGGCCTGAAGCGGCTGGGCCTGAAGCTCGAGGATCTGCGGGTCGTCGAACTCGACGCCGACCTCTGGCCGGGGGCGCCCGGCCAGGGTGCCCTGGCCCTGGAGTGCCGCGAGGAGGACTCCGAGATCCGCGAGGCCCTGGCAGCCCTCCACGATCCGGAGACCGCCCGCGCCGTCGAGGCCGAACGGGAACTCCTGCGCCTCCTCGGCGGCGGCTGCGCCCTGCCGCTCGGCGCCTGGGCCGCCCCCGCGGAGGACGGCGGGCTGGCCCTGGAGGCAGCGCTCGGCCCGACGCCCGAGCGTCCGGGGGCGCCGCCGCTGGTGCGTGCCTCGGTCCAGGGCCCCGACCCCATGAGCGTGGCCGAGGCGGCCCTGACCGCCCTGCAGGCGGCCGAGCAGGCCTGGAGGGAGCGGGCATGAGCGCTCCTGCGCCGGCGCTGTGGGTGGGCCGCGAGGCCGGCGCCGCCGGCCCGTGGCTGGAGCGGGTCCGGGCCGCCGGCTGGGAAGCGCGGGCCCTGCCCCTGATCCGGACCGAGCCGCTCGACCCCTCCCCCGCCGAAGCCGCCTGGATCGAGGCTCTGGAGGAGCACGCCGCCGTCCTCTTCGCGAGCGCCCGCGCCGTGCGCCGTCTGCGCCGCCTGGCCCGGCGCGAGCCCTGGCCCAAGGGGCTGGACGCCGGCGCCGTCGGGCCGGCCACCGCCGCCGCCCTCGTGGAGTGGATGGCCGCCCCGCGCTGGATCGCCCCCGGCGGCACCGGTGAGGACCTGGCCCGCCGGGTCCTCGCCGAGGCGGGTCCGGGGCCCCTCCTCTGGGCGGGCGCCGAGGGCGGGCGCCCCGAGGGGCCCGATCTCCTCCGGGCCGCCGGCCGCGAGCTCCGCCGCCTCGCCCTCTACCACACCCAGCCCCTGGAGGACGGCCCGGTCCCCGCCCCCGGCGAGCCGGTGCTCCTCTTCTCGCCGTCGGGCGCCCGCGCCCTGGCCCGGCGTCTCGGCGGCCGGCCCGCTCCGGTCTGGGCCCTGGGCCCGTCCACGGCGGCCGAGGCCCGGAGCCTCGGCCTCGCCGTCGAAGGGGTCCTGGCCGAGCGCCGGCCCGAGGCCCTGGATCCCCTGCTCCACGCCGCCCGCCCATGACTTCCTCCTTCGAGCTCCCGCGCCGCCCGCGGCGCCTGCGCCGGAGCGAGGCCCTGCGCGGCCTCGTGGCCGAGACCGATCTCCTGCGCCGCCACCTGGTGCCGCCGCGCTTCGTCCTGCCCGGAAGCGGACGGCGGGAGGCGGTGGCCTCCATGCCCGGCGTCGAACGCCTCAGCGTGGACCTCCTCCTGGGCGAGGTCGAGCACGACCTGGAGGCGGGTCTTCGTGCCGTCATGCTCTTCGGCCTGCCCGAGACGAAGGACGCCCGGGGCAGCGCGGCGACGGAGGCCGAAGACATCCTGCCCCGGGCCGTGCGCGCCCTGAAGGAGCGCTTCGGCGCGGACCTCGTGGTGATGAGCGACGTCTGTCTCTGTCCCTACACGGACCACGGCCACTGCGGCCTGGTGCAGGACGGCGAGATCCTGAACGACCCGAGCGTCCGGCGCCTCCAGGACATGGCCCGGGTCCACGCCGAGGCCGGGGCCGACTTCGTCTGTCCCTCGGACATGATGGATGGCCGCGTCGGCGCGATCCGCACCGCCCTCGACGGCGCCGGCTTCGAGCACACCGGAATCCTGGCCTACACGGCGAAGTACGCCAGCGCCTTCTACGGCCCCTTCCGCGACGCTGCCTCCTCGGCGCCGGCCTTCGGCGACCGACGCTCCTACCAGATGGATCCGCGCAACGCCCGCGAGGCCCTGCGCGAACTCGACCTCGACCTGGAGGAGGGTGCCGACCTCGTCATGGTGAAGCCCGCCCTCGCCTACCTGGACGTGGTGCGCCGCGTCGCCGAGCTCTCCGAGGTGCCGGTCTGCGCCTACAACGTCAGCGGCGAGTACTCCATGGTGCAGCTCGCCGCCCGGGAGGGCCTGGGCGAGCTGCGCGCCCTGGCCCTGGAGGTCCTGACCGCCATCCGCCGCGCCGGGGCGGACCTCATCCTCTCCTACCACGCCTCCCAGGCCGCCCGCGAGGGCTGGCTTCCCGCATGAAGACGCCCGCTGCTTCCCTCGGATCCGCCGCCCTGCACGAACGGGCCTGCGCCCTCATGCCCGGGGGCGTCTCCTCGCCGGTGCGCGCCTTCGGCTCCGTCGGAGGCACCCCGCCGTGGATCGCCCGCGGCGAGGGTGCCTGGATCGAGGACGTGGACGGCCGCCGCTACCTCGACTTCGTGAACTCCTGGGGGCCCCTCATCCTCGGCCATGCCCACCCGCGGGTTCTCGAGGCGGTGCGTCAGGCCGCCGCCCGCGGCCTCAGCTTCGGCGCCCCCTGCCCCGGCGAACTGGCCCTGGCCGAACGCGTGACCGCCCTCTCCCCCGTGGCCCGGAAGCTTCGCTTCGTCTCGA
>JALUUN010000274.1 GCA_027021325.1 Planctomycetota bacterium | reverse complement strand
CCTGGACCGGACCGAAGCCGATGGGAGCTTCGTCTTCCACGGAATCAGTCCGGGCAACTACGAGGTGGCCGGGATGTGGCCGGCGCGAGATGGTTCCCGGTGCCTGGTGGCGCGCCGGCTGGTGCTTCGGGAAGGGGAGGTCCGGGACCTGGGCCTCCTCTCTCCCGGTCCCCATGCCATCGGCCTGAGATTCCCCCTCCAAAGCGTCGAGGGTCTGGATCTCGACCCCGAGGAGGTATTCCCGGAGCAGCCCCTTCTCCTGGATCTGGTGGTCGCCCGCCTGGATCCGCCGGCGGGACCCGAGGCGGAACAGCACATCAGCGAGTACCTTCCCGTGGCGGCCGGCGAGGAGTTCCTGCTTCGGGGCACCCCTCCCGGACGCTGGTCTTTCAGTGCCGCGGTGAGCGAGGTCGGCCCGGCCCTGAACCGGGGCTGGTGGCCGCGGATGCAGGACCGGGGCCAGGAAGTCGAGCTCCCGGTGCCCGGCGGCGTTCTCGAGTTCCCGGTCCTGCTGCAGCGAATGGGGGGCTTCCGGCTCGCCCTCCGGCTCCCGGAGACCCACCGCGGGCCGCGGCCCTTACGAGGCACGGCCTGGTTCCATCCCCTGGGCGGGGGCGGGCAGCCGAGAAAAGAGAGGATCCAGCTGCCCGCCGGTGCGGATCCCGAAGTCCAGGTGGACCTGGCCCACGGCGCCTGGTGGTTCCTGGTGAGGGTCTGGGAGGACCGGGATGGCAACCCGGACGGCATGGGCGTGCCGGTCGCCGTGGGGGCCGGAACGGTGGAGATTCCCCAGGAGACCTGGAAGCGGGTGGATCTCGAGCCGGGGCGGAATCGGGAGGGACGGGCCTGGGGAGTCTCGGGCGAGCCCCTGGCGGCGGAGAATCTCTTCCTGGAGTACCTGCCCCCCGGGGAAGGGGTGGCTTGGGCGCGGGACATCCACTACCAGGTTCGCACCGCGGCCGACGGTTCCTTCCGGGTCGAAGGCCTGCCTTCCCGGGGATTCCTCCGTGCGATCCTGCCGCAGAGCGACGCGGTGGACCTCTCCGTCCCGGGTCCGCTCGAGATCCGGCTGTCCCGCTAATCCGGCTTCCGCACGGAGGGCTCCACCCGGCTGCCGGGGACGACGGCCAGGCTGCCGTCATCCTCGAAGCGGACCTGGCACTTGCTGCCTCCGTCGTAGTCGCGGGCGCGGAGGAGGAGGGTGGCGGGGCGGCCGAAGACCGTCACTGCTTCGGCCTGCGGCGCCTCCAGGCCGCGCCACAGGCGCAGGAAGGGGTTCTCCTCCCACTCCCGGGCGAGGGTCGTCGCCTCCATGTGCCCCGGCAGGACCTCGGTCTCCGGCGGCAGGCGGAAGAGCTTCTCGAGGATGCTGTGCTGGAGATCCTCGAAGGTCGTGTGCCCCGGCCCGACGGTTCCGCCGACGCTGCCGCGGAAGAGGGTGTCGCCGGTGAAGAGGTGGCTGCCGTTCACGAGGAAGGCGAGCTGGCCGAGGGTGTGGCCGGGGATGTGCAGGGCGCGGATGCGGAGGCCGCCGGCCTCGAGCTCGTCGCCGTCCTCCAGGCGCCGGTCGAGGCCGCCGAAGAGCTTCTCCTCCCGCGGGTGGCCGCAGACCGGGCAGCCCTCGCTGCGCTTCCAGTCCTCGTTGTGGAGGACATGGTCCACGTGGTGGTGCGTGCAGAGGACGGCGTCCAGCTCCAGGCGGTGCTCGCGCAGGGCCTCGCGCAGGGGTTCCACCGGTCCGCCGGAGTCCACGAGGACGGCATGGCCGCCGGGGCGGTCGCCGACGAGCCAGGAATTGCTGAGCCAGCGACGGTTCCGGGAGCAGGCGAGGATCACCCTTCCAGGATGCCGCCGCCGGCGCCAGGCGGTAGAGTCGCCCGGGCGCGCCCGTGCACGATCCTCCCCTCCCTCCGCAGGACCGCGGTCGCGGCGAGGTCCTGGTGATCGGAGCGGGCATCGCCGGCCTGACGACGGCGATCCGGCTCCTGGAGGCCGGGGTGCCGGTCCGCGTCCTGGCCCGCGAAATGCCCCTGGAGACGGTCTCCGCCGTCGCCGGTGCCCTGATCCTTCCGGTCGGCTGCGGTCCGGGCCAGCGCGTGCGCCGCTGGTACCGGGAGAGCCTGGCCGTCTGGCGGGCCCTGGCCGCGCACTCGGGCACCGGCGTGCGCCAGGTGCCGGGGCGCCTGTTCCTGGCCGCCGGCGCCGAACCCGAGGGCTTCCGGGACCTCCTTTCCCTCCTGGACGCCGAGGAGATCCCGTCCCGGGAGCACCCGCGCGCGGGGCTTCGGGGCCTGCGCCTGCGCCTGCCGGTCGTGGACATGGCCCTCTGCCTGCCCTTCCTGGTGCGCCGCCTGCTCCAGCTCGGCGGCCGCTTGGAGCAGGGGGCCGTCCACCGCCTGGAGGAGGCCTTCGCCTCCCACGGGGGCGTGGTCCTCTGCGCCGGGCTGGGGGCAGCGGCCCTGACCGGGGACCGGGGGCTGCTGCCGGTCCGCGGCCAGATCCTGCGCTATCCCCTTCCGGCGGGCGGCGGGGAGCCGGAGTTCTACGTGGACGACAGCCACCCGGGGGGCCTCCTC
>JALUUN010000273.1 GCA_027021325.1 Planctomycetota bacterium | reverse complement strand
ACCGGGCCTGGCGTGGGGCCTTCCGCCTGCGCCGGCCGGAGGTCGAAGCCGGCGTCTATGCCGGGATGCTCGGACCGGCCTACGAGACGCCCGCCGAGATCCGCTTCCTGGCCGCCGCCGGGGCCGCCGCCGTCGGCATGAGCACGATCCCCGAGGCCCTGGCCCTGGCGGCGGCCGGGGCCAGGATCCTCGGCCTCTCCCTGCTCACGAACCTCGCCGCGGGGGTCGGCGGCAGCCGCCCGGACCACGAGGAGGTCCTGGCCGCTGGGAGGTCCTGGGCCGGCCGGGCGGCGGCGGTCCTGGGGGATGCGCTCGCCGCCGCCCCGCGCTAGAATCCCCGGCCCGGATTCCGTCTCGACGCCGAAGGAAGGCGGGGAGACCCTTCCGGAACGGGCCCGGCCCGGCGCCCGGATCGAACACAAGCCCATAGTAGAAAAGAAGATGAGTGTCCTCGTCGCCAAGCCTGCTCCGGACTTCGAAGCCACCGCCGTCCTCGCCGATGGCAGCATCCAGGAGGGCTTCCGCCTGAGCGACTTCCGGGGGAAGTACGTCGTCCTGTTCTTCTACCCCCTGGACTTCACCTTCGTCTGCCCGAGCGAGATCCTGGCCTTCGACCACCGCGTCGAGGAGTTCGAGAAGCGCAACACCCAGGTCATCGGCTGCTCCGTGGACAGCCACTTCACCCACGCGGCCTGGCGGAACACCCCGGTGGACCGGGGCGGCATCGGCCCGGTGCGCTTCCCCCTGGTCAGCGACCTGACCAAGAACATCGCCCGGGACTACGACGTCCTCGTCAACGAGGCCGTCGCCCTGCGGGGGTCCTTCCTGATCGACAAGGAGGGCGTGGTCCAGCACCAGGTGGTCAACAACCTGCCCCTGGGCCGCAACGTGGACGAGATGATCCGCATGGTTGACGCCCTTCAGTTCCACGAGTCCTACGGGGAGGTCTGCCCCGCAGGGTGGAAGAAGGGGGAAGAGGGCATGAAGCCTTCGGCGGAAGGGGTCGCGGCCTGGCTGGCCGGTCACGCCGATCGTCTCTGAGCCTTCGCACACCACTGGACGAGCATCATTCCTTGGAAGAGACCGGGCCCGGGCCTCGTTGCCCGGGCCTTCTTCTTCCGGCAGACTGGGGGCAGGGATGAGGATCTACACCCGCAGCGGAGACGAGGGCGAGACCGGGCTCTTCGGCGGCCAGCGCGTCTCCAAGGCGCATCTGCGCCTCGAGGCCTACGGCCAGGTGGACGAGCTGAACGCGGTCCTCGGCTTCTGCGCCGCCGCCGCCCCGGAGAACCTTGCCGCCTCCCTGCGCCGCGAGATGGCGAACCTCTTCGTCCTCGGCAGCCACCTGGCGACGCCCCCGGAGGCGCTGGAGGCGAGCCAGGGGAAGCTCCCGTCCTGGGACGGCGGCTCGGTCGGCCTCCTCGAGGCCGAAATCGACGAGATCGCCGCCGACCTGGAGCCGCTTCGTTCCTTCATCCTGCCAGGCGGCTGCGAGTTGAGCGCCCGTCTCCACCTGGCCCGGACCGTCTGCCGCCGGGCCGAGCGTGTGCTGGTGCGGCTGGCCTCCGGCTCGCGTGTGGAGGCGGTCTTCCTGACCTATCTGAATCGTCTCGGGGACTGGCTCTTCATCCTCGCCCGGGCCGCCAACCACTCTGCCGGCGTGCCCGATCTGCCCTGGCGGCCGGGGCGCGGGGAGGGGGGCGATTCCAGCGAGTCCTGAGCGGGGACGGCTGAGTTCAGGAGGCTGCGGTCTCGTGCCGTCGGCGCCAGTCCTCGAGGGCGCGGTCCCAGGCGCCGCTCTGGAACATCTCTTCGGCACAGGCGCGGCCGACGGCGATGGCCGGGGCGGCCTTGTGGAAGTCGAGGAGGGAGACGTCGGGCAGGGAGGGCTGGAGCAGGAGGTCGGGGGGTTCCCGCTCCAGCTGCAGGCGGGTGAGGCGCGCCTGGATCTGGGCGATGCCCTGGTGGACGACGGTGAGGATGCCCGGCGGGCGTTCCGCGGGATCCGGGCGCAGGGTGCTCCACCAGCGCTCGAGCTTCTGCAGGACGCGGCCGCCGCGGCCCTCGCGGGCGGCGGTGTCCACTTCGTCCTCGTGGGCTTCCTCTCCGGGATCCCGGGACCGGGAGCGGCTGTTCAGGTCCACGGCCAGGACCAGGCCCTCGCCCAGCTCCCGGGCGGCGGTCACCGGGACCGGCGCCGCGAGGCCGCCGTCCACCATCCACCGCCCCTGGAGCCGCACCGGCGGAAAGAGGCCGGGGATCGTGGTGCTCGCCCGCAGGGCCTCGGTGAGAGAGCCTTCGGCGACCCGCACCTCGTCGCCGCTGAAGAGCTCAGCGGTGATGGCGCGGAAGGGACGCGGAAGATCCTCGATCCGCCGGTCTCCGATCATGCGGCCCATGGCCGACCAGAGGCGGTTGCCGCCCACCAGGCCGCTGCGCGGCAGCGTCGGGTCCAGGAACCAGAGGACCGAGCCGAGCTCGAGACCGCGCACGAACTCCTCGTAGGCGTCCAGGAGACCGGCCGCCCACATGCCGCCGACCACCGCGCCGATGGAAGTGCCGGCGGCCCCGGCCACG
>JALUUN010000272.1 GCA_027021325.1 Planctomycetota bacterium | reverse complement strand
TGCCCGGTCGGCGCCCTGACCCTGAAGAAGTTCCGCTTCCAGGCGCGCTCCTGGAACCTGCGGCCGGTGCCGAGCACCTGCGTCCGCTGCAGCCGCGGCTGCGCCGTGTTCCTGGACGCCTATCGCGGCCGGATCGTCCGCGTCCGACCGCGCTACGACGCCCGCGTCAACAAGTCCTGGATGTGCGACTACGGGCGCTTCGGCTTCGACGACCTCAACCTCCCCGGACGCCTCGGTACCGCGCTCCTGGGCCCGCCCGAGGCGCCGCGCGCCCTGGCCGTCGAGGAGGGGCTGGAGACCGCCCGCGAGTGGCTCCGGAGCGCCGGGGACGAGGCCTTCCTGCTGGCCTCCCCCTTCCTGACCCTGGAGGAGGCGGAGGCCTTCCGCGAGATGGCCGGGGCCTTCGGCGCCCGCGCCTTCTTCCTGGCGCCGGAGCTGGGCGGCGGCGACGGCGTCCTGAAGACCGACGACCCCTGCCCCAACCGCCTCGGCCTGCAGGAGGCCGGCCTCGACGGCCTGGACCCGCAGGAGGCCCGGGAGCGTCTCGCCGCCGCCCCGCTGGCCTTCCTCGCCGGCCAGTACGTCCTGCACCTCCTGCACGGGGTGGACACGACCGAGACCGCGCCGGAGTTTCCGCCGCTGGAGACCCGCGGCCGCACGATCCTCCTGGACACCCATCTGCGCGACGGCTTCGAGCTCCTGCTGCCGGCCCGGACCTGGGCCGAGAAGCACGGCCGCGTCCTCAACCTGGACGGCCTGGAACGCGTGCTGCGGCCGGCCCTCGCACCGCCCGAGGGCATTCCCGAGGCCTCCACCCTCTTCCACCGCATCGCCCTCCTCGACCGGCCCGAGGGACCGGTTCCCGAGGGCAGCGCCGCCGGCATCCCGGTCTGATGGACGTCCCTCCCCTGCGCACCGCCGTGACCATCCTGGTCGGCTTCGGGGCCATGATGAGCCTGGCCGCCGGCATGACCCTGGTGGAGCGCCGGCTGTCGGCCTTCATCCAGGAGCGCTACGGACCCAACCGGGTCGGCCCCTTCGGCCTGCTCCAGCCCCTGGCCGACCTCATCAAGTTCGTCTTCAAAGAGGAGCTCTTGCCGGCCGGGGCCAACCCGGTGCTCTTCAAGCTGGCGCCGGCCCTCGCCGCCATCCCGGCGATGCTGACCTTCGCCGCCATTCCCTTCGGCTTCTACGACGGCCGGCCGATCGTCGTCGCCGACATGGAGATCGGCGTCCTCTACATCCTGGCCATCGGCTCCCTCGGGGTGTACGGAATCATCCTCGGCGGCTGGGCCAGCAACAACAAGTACTCCCTCCTCGGCGGCCTGCGCGCCTCGGCCCAGATGGTCTCCTACGAGCTGAGCCTGGTGCTCAGCCTGGTCGCGGTCCTGGCGGTCACCGGCGACATGAACCTGAGCCGCATCGTCCTGGCCCAGGACTCCCTGTGGAACGTCTTCACCCAGCCCCTGGCCTGCCTGGTGTTCCTGGTCACCATGTTCGCCGAGACCAACCGCCACCCCTTCGACTTCGCCGAATGCGAGCCGGAGCTGGTCGGCGGCTTCCACACCGAGTACTCGGGCATGCGTTTCGCCCTGTTCTTCCTCGGCGAGTACATCGCCATGGTGGTCATGGCCGCCCTCATGGCCGTGCTCTTCTTCGGCGGCTGCGACGTGCCCTTCCTGGCCATCGCCGACACCCCCTGGTGGGCCGGTGCTCTGGCCATGCTGGCCAAGACCGGCTTCTTCCTGGTCCTCTACGTCTGGGTCCGCTGGACGCTGCCGCGCTTCCGCTACGACCAGCTCATGTGGCTGGGCTGGCGGGTCCTGCTGCCGCTCTCCCTCCTGAATCTCGCCGTGACCGGGGCCTGGCTGGCCCTGAGCGGCCCGGCTGGACCGGGAGGAGCCCACTGAGATGCGCCACACCCGCCGCCTGTCCCCGGCCGAGCGCCTGTTCCTTCCCGCCATCGCCCGCGGCCTCGCCATCACCCTGCGCGCGATCTTCCGGCCGCGCTTCACCCGCCAGTACCCCGAGGAGCCGATCCCCGTCACCCCGGTGACCCGGGGCCAGCCGCGCCTCGTCCAGTTCGAGGATGGTTCCCCGGCCTGCGTGAGCTGCGGCCTGTGCGAGTACGCCTGCCCCGCCTACGCCATCACCATCGACGGCGGCGAGACCGACCGCTTCATCGAACGCGAGCCGAAGCGCTTCGAGATCGACATGCTGCGCTGCATCCTGTGCGGCTTCTGCGAGGAAGCCTGCCCCAAGGACGCGATCTTCATGAGCCAGGAGCTGGAGATGGCCGCCGCTACCCGGGAGGACCACATCCTGGGTCTGGACCGCCTGCTGCGGCCGCGCGCCGAGTTCGCCGAGCGCATGGAGTACGTGCGCGGCATCCACGAGCGCTGGAAGGACCCCTCCGCACTCCAGCGCCGGGCCCACGAGCGCTGGACGGAGCAGGCCCGCAGGAAGGAGCAGGAAGAAGCCGCCGGAAGCGCAGGAGGCCAGACGTGATCCCCGCCGTCCTCTTCTATCTGTTCGGTGCCGGCACCCTCGCCACCGCGGCTTGCGTGGTCTTCGGCCGACGC